>JAWCLO010000005.1 GCA_038850735.1 Methanomassiliicoccales archaeon | reverse complement strand
TGGTGAAATATCTTGTGGGAGTGACGGAATGAGCGAAAGAGAATTACAGGAATCGCTTGCACTCCTCGAGCTTTACAGAGCACAGATCGAGGGGCTCGTGGAGCAGCAGCAGATCGTCCAGGCATCAATCGAGGAACACCTCAGGGCGAAGTCCACGCTAACTGGTGTGTCAAAAGCAGAAGAAGGTGCCGAAGTCCTCGTTCCCGTTGGCGGCAGTTCATTTGTTTTCGCGAGAGTGTCCTCGAACAACAAGGCGATTGTAGGCATAGGTAGCGGCGTTTCGATCGAGAAGCCGATCGATGAGGCCTTGAAAACAATCGAATCGAGATTGCAGGAGCTCGTTGAAACCTTCAATAAGCTCGCTGAGAGGAGATCGGCGCTTGAAGCGCAGAGCACACAGCTGACGAGGAAGATTCAGGAGACATACCAGAAGGCCCAAGGACAACTCTAGGACTGGTGGGACATTTGTTCGAGTCGCTGAAGAAGAAACTTTTCGGTTGGAAGAAAAAGGCGACTGAAGTCCCAGAGTCATCGGAAGCGATCATTGGTGACAGTGGTAAGAGGATCTCTGAAAGCCTATTGGACGAGGTGCTCTGGGATCTTGAAATGAACCTTCTCGAATCCGATGTTGCCCTGCCAGTTGTTGAGGAAATCAAAAATAGCGTCCGCGAGAGTTTGCTCGGAAAAAGGGTCGAAAGAGGATATGATCCAGCGGATGCCGTCGAAATGGCATTAAGAAACGCCATTGAAAAGGTGCTGAAGCAAGGGGAGTTCGATTTTGACGAGTTTGTGTCAAGGGCGGAGAAACCAGTAATCATAATGTTCGTCGGCATCAATGGTACCGGTAAGACAACAGCGATTGCGAAAATCGCGCACAGGCTTCAGAAAAGGGGGATGAGTTGCGTTTTGGCGGCATCTGACACATTCAGAGCTGGCGCTATCGAGCAGCTGACTGTGCATGCGGAGAGACTCAATTGCAAGATCGTGAAGCACAAACCGGGTAGCGATCCGGCAGCAGTTGCATTCGATGCTGTTGATCACGCGAGGGCAAGGAAAAAGGACGTCGTCCTCATTGATACGGCTGGCAGAATGCAGACAAACGTGAATCTCATGGACGAGATGAAAAAAATCAAGCGGGTTGTGAAGCCGCACCTCGTGATTTTTGTCGGCGATGCGCTCGCGGGAAACGATGCGATCGAACAAGCATCCACGTTTGACAGAGAAGTAGGGATCGATGCAGTCATCCTCACGAAGATCGATGCTGATGCAAAAGGCGGTGCAGCTCTATCGATTGCGCACGCGGTCAAGAAGCCGATTGCTTTTCTTTCGACAGGGCAGGGCTACGATGAAATCATTAAATTCGAAAGCAAATGGATGGTAGATCGTCTCTTTTCAAAAGACGCCGCTAGCTGACTAATTAACGAATGAATCGTGCGCATCTTATGAGGATTCACTTCATTTCCGTTACAGGAATTTATTAGGGAAGCATAGTGTTGCAAGAGTAAGCGCAAAGACTTTTGCGTCATTGACAAGGTTGTCTACTTTTGAATATTCGTTAACAGCATGCGCCACGCCCTCTACCGTTTGCCAGACGTAAGCGTCGAAGCCAGAAAGCCTGAACAGGTTTGCGCACGTGCCTCCACCAATACCCCTTGCCACCGGCTCTACACTCCTTACCCTCTTGATCGACGAAACAAGCGCGCTCATTGCCTCGGTATTCGTAGATGATGGCGGACCTGCCCTCGTCACCTGCTCCCTCTCAATTAAAATCTTTGCGCCCGTTCTTTCCTCGAAAAGATGTGCAACTGTCTCGATAGTTTTTTCCACCTCATCGACGTCTTGCTCCGGCAGTACTCGGAAGTCAAGGTAAAATACGTCTTCGGCAGGAATTGTATTGATATTGCCAACCGTCTGCAGTCGTTTCGTCGGCTCAAATGTTGAGTTTGGAGGAATAAAGAGCTCATTTGTATGTCTATACTTCTCCTCTAGATGATCGAGCAGAAACACCATGAATTTTGATCCCACCTTCATCGCATTGATCCCCTTGAAAGGCGAGGAGGCATGCGCTTGCTTTCCTTCGACTATGATCTTGAACCACAAAATTGACTTCTCGGCAACCTCGACAACTGATCCATCTGGAACGCCATAATCCGGCACGTAAACGATATCCCCGGAGCGGAACACACCCTCTCTTATGAGAAATTTGATACCCTTTTCGTTGCCGCACTCCTCATCAGCTACCATGGCAAGGCCCAATGTCTTCTCTCCCTCTAGTCCAAAACTGTTGAGTGCTTTTGCGGCAAAAAGAGAGGCAATTATTGCCTGGCCGTTGTCCTCCGCGCCCAAACCGTAGACCTTCCCATCCACGACGCGGGGAGCAAAGGGAGGATAAGTCCATCCTTCAAGATCCCCAGGAGGTACAGTGTCCATGTGCGTTACAATCCACACAGACTGATCAGAAGCGCCTCTCTTCTTTGCGACGATGTTCGGTCTCAATCTCAGGCGGACACGTTCGTCGAGCGCGTCGTACGTATCGATCTCTTCGAAACCGCATCTATCGGCCAATTCTTTAATATATCTGGCCCTTTCAAACTCACCATCCCCGCCATTGTCTGGACCGATGGCCGGAATCCTGATAAGCTCCTTGAGCGCCTCCACCATGTCGTCCTTGTAACTATCAATAACCGAGAACAGTTCGTCAGCGGTCGGCATCAAATCCCTTTGAATGAAAACGATTTATCCCCTTATAAATCATTGTCAAATCGATTTGAATCATTCAGATTGGCACAGCCTCGAAAAGTGCAAAGAGCGCTAGTAGTATTTTCACCTAGCCCTTTTCCCCCAGGCGGCTAATCGTACTTGTGAAATCCCCAACCAGTCTTACGACCGAGCCGCCCAGCCTGCACAAGTCTCCGTAGCAGAGGGCACGGACGATACTTCGGATCGCCGTACTCGGAGTAAAGGACTTCCATGATGTTGAGGCAAACGTCTAGACCGATGAGATCTGCGAGCTCGAGCGGCCCCATAGGATGATTCGCGCCGAGTTTCATTACCTGGTCGATTGCCTCGGCTGAGGCTACTCCTTCCATAAGACAGTAGGCGGCCTCGTTGATCATGGGCACGAGTATGCGATTCGTACAGAAGCCAGGAAAATCGTTCACTTCTACCGGAACTTTTCCCATCTTCACGGCAAGTGCTTTCACCAGCTCCTTCGTTTCCTCCGATGTTTGAATGGCTTTGATGACTTCAACGAGCTTCATTACAGGAGCGGGGTTGAAGAAGTGCATCCCCACCACTTTATCCTGCCGTTTTGTTGACGCTGCGAGCTCCGTGATGGGTATTGAGGAGGTGTTTGAAGCGAGTATCGTCCCGGGCTTGCAAATGGAGTCAAGCGTGGCAAACACCTGCTTTTTTGCAGTCTTGTCCTCGAGGATCGCTTCAATCACAACGTCGCATTCAGTCATGTCTTGAAGCCGGGTAGTGCCAGTCACTCTTGACATGATCTGTGATTTATCAGCTTCCGTTAGTTTGCCCTTTTCCACCGCCTTTGCAAGACCCTTTTCAATCTTTGCCATTCCCCCTTGAATGAATGCATCGCTGACATCGTTCAATAAGACCTCAAAACCGCTTTGCACGGCGACCTGCGCAATGCCGCTGCCCATCGTACCCGCACCAATTATTCCAATCTTCTTCACTTCATCAATTTTCATGCTCTCCCCTAGCCCACCTATATCAACCTTTACATTCTTACGATCATTGCAACTGCATTCCCCCCGCCGAGGCACAGCGTGAGCAGCCCCGTGTGCTTGTTCCTATCTTGCATAGCATAGAGTAAAGTGGTGAGGACCCTCGCACCGCTGCACCCGATGGGGTGGCCCAATGCAACGGCACCTCCGTTCACGTTGAAGATTTCATCAGGAACCCCTAACTCACGCTTGACAGCTACGGATGCTGTCGCGAACGCCTCGTTATGCTCGAAGAGGTCGATATCATCGATCGTCATATTATTTCTGCTAAGAAGCGCTCGCACTGTTGGAATCGGTGCTTCCATGATGTATTCTGGCTTGACACCGCTTGTGTTGTAGTCCACTATGGTTGCAATAGGCTCTATGCCACGGGTTTCGGCAAATTCTCTTGAAGAAACGACCACTGCTGCAGCTCCGTCGCTGATTTGCGACGAATTCCCAGCAGTGACCACGCCGTCCTCTTTAAAAACAGGCTTCAGCTTGGCAAGTCCTTCCAAGGAAATATCAGGTCTGACGCCCTCGTCAATTTTGAACTCTACCTCACCCTTCTTAGCACTCACCATTATTGGCACGATTTCTTTTTCGAAACGACCTGTTCGTATGGCCTCAAGGGCTTTGATGTGGCTTTGATACGCGAGAAGATCTGCTTCTTCTCTTGTCACATTGTACTTTTCAGCAACAATCTCCCCAGTCATGCCCATCAGCATGTTTACATTTGAATCGTAGAGGCCATCAAAAATCATGTGGTCGACGACCTTTCCATCGTTCATTCTATATCCCCAACGAGCTTGTGGCAGCAGGTAGGGGGCAGCACTCATATTTTCCATACCGCCAGCCACAATCACGTCGCACTCTCCAGCCTTTATAGCATTAGCAGCAAGCATTACAGATTTCAGACCTGAACCGCACATCTTATTGATGTTGAACGATCCGATTTCGCACGGAAGTCCCGCCTTGAGCGCAGCCATGCGCGCAGGATTTTGGCCAACTCCTGCTGGGAGACATATCCCCATGATACATTCCTGTATGTCGTTCGGTTCAAGACCTGCCCTTTTCACCGCTTCTCTGATCACCTGAGCGCCGAGTTCATAGACGGGTACGTCCTTAAGAGAGCCTCCAAATTTTCCAACAGCTGTCCTGGCAGCACTGAGTATTACGACCTCTTTCATTTTATTTCACCTTCAACTTTCCCTGATGATGCAAACTCTAACAATTGGAGATTATTTTAAAATTCCCTGAGTTCAAAAAACAGGCTGAATTTTTCGCAGGGACTTTGAAGCAAGTCTCTTGAGCGGTTTGCTCAAATGCCTGCGGGAGCACACGGGGGGCTCATACCATCCCTCTCTAATCCCGCGCTCCGCAACGCTGTATTCCGCCTCGTCGACTCGAGCTTTTGTACCGCAGCGTCTGCAACGGTAACCTGCGGATGAGCCGGCTGACTTCATATGTCTTCCGCAATTTGGGCAGAGGGGGTTTGCAACTTTTTTTCTGGCTTCCACTAATTTTAAGACTTTCAATTTTTCCAAGTTAAGCGTTCTAGGTTCTTCCCTCATTTCCCCGTATACGATTACCTTATCCCCGGGCCGAAGCTTTCTCACAACATACCTGAATCCTTTCGAAGGCTCGTAGGCAGTACAATCGATCGTTTGCGGGAAACGCCTAGGTTTCAGTTTGAAGACGACATGACCACCTTTTATTGTGACCGGATCGCTAGCAACATTTCCTTCAACGGCATAGGACCTATTGGGTTCCACCGATTTCCAATTGACTATGATATGATCGTCCGTGCCCTGATTTGTAAGGTAGATAATCCAGCTTTCTGGCCTCTCACCTCTGATCGACTCCATGGCAGGTATTAATTCCTCAAGATCATCGGCTCTAATGCCGAAGAGCACGGGACACGGTGAATGCGGGGCGATGGCAATTCTGCCACTATCAGAATCATAGTTATTGAAGGTAGAGGGGAAAGCATGATCGAGGGCTTTGACCGTTGCCTCATCGATCAATCTTTCTTTCCCCCAATTTATCTCTTGGCGATAGGTAATGATCTCATATGTTCGATCTTTTGGGCGCCAAGCAGCCGCAGCCGTCGCACCGATGATTCCTCTCCCGCCGGCGAGCTCATACTTAAAGGCGCCAAGCCTTGTTAATTCTTGCTCTACAAGGGATTTTTCCACGATTCCCCTCACTGCATCCCAGTAAAATATCTCTCGCGGTTTTTTAGGCGTGACAATAAGCCCAGGACTTGCTCCCTCGTCAATTTTCGACCACTTTGCAACGACTTCTCTACAGCGCCTTATAATCTCCGAGGGGTCGCCCCAAGATACGCCGTTTTCGTACGAATACAACGCGCGACCGGCAATCATGCCGATGTGTCGCTTCTTGCCTCGTCCCTTCCCCAACCTGAATGCAATTGCGCCATTACCGCGGGTTTTCCAGGGAACCGCTGGGTTGAGGCGCACGAGTCGGGGCATGCCTACTAAATCATACTCACTCAATTCCTCGATGATTTTCGTTGCTAAGTACGTCGTACACATACCATTTGTCGAGTCCGTATCATCAATAGCGACAATCATAGCGCACCTTTTTGGTCGGAGTCACACACCTCGCAACTTCATTAAATTTTCGTGATTTTGATCCAATTTCAAAAAGTGGCATCGTATTGATTTTTGTATATCTCAATTGACTTCAAAAATAGAAATTCTCCGTTGTCTGAAACATCAGCACCTGCAAAGATTACTGTGCCTGGATTAGGCGCTTCATCGATGATAGATGAGCCGCAGAATGCTCGTATAGTATGACTGTAAAAGTCTGAAAGTTCTAATATCCATCCACCTTTCGCCTCCCTCACGTTGCTCACCTCGCAAAGAATAATGATATATCTACCATCTTCTCGTGGGATTTCACTGAAGTTCGTGATCGGAGTCGGTTCTAAACAACTCAGAGTGAAAAGTAACGTGAGACAAGTGATTGCGAGCGCTCCTAAAATTGCTATTTTTCTTTCCATAAACTCACCGGCATCGCTATTTAGCACATATCGAGCGGCGATTCGTAGATGGTGGTTACAATTAGTTTTTCACTGCACCTGATCTGGGTTGATTTGAAAGAGGTTAAACCAAAAAAGTTGTCAATTTCCCATAGTGAGAAATAAAAGGAATGATGGCAATATACCAGATGTGTCAAAACCGCTTCATGTTCAGTTTGCCCTACACATCTCACTTACACTCTTCATTGTAGGATTACTGCTAATTGGAGCCTCTGCGGTTTCATTTTTTTCAGGTTCTGAACTAATACCTAAGGCTTGGTGTTATTACTGCGTGGCAATCGGCATTATTCTCCTAGTTATTGGTATTGGATGGGGTTTGAAGTTCTTTTCAATGGCCGTTAGGTTTCGCAGGTGGATTTCGACAAAAAGCAAATCGGAGTTCATTTCGAATCTTGATGAGATTGAATATCTTGCGTGGAGACTGCCAAAGAAGTACGAAGCTGATTTGAAAAACAAGAAAAGAGAATTTAATTTGAAGTAATATTTGATTCAAGCTTTCTTTTTTTGACGTGTTTTTTGTCTATGGATTAGATCGGAGGGACCCCTTTATTTCCTGTGGAAGATAAGTTTTATTCATGCAGCGACATGATTGCTATATTCATTTACCGAATTACAAACCATCATATTTGAACATTGATTTCAGACAATTTCCGCATCAGTGTTGACCTTAGTGCTATGGAAAATTCAAAAGATATACTTACACAATTCGAATACACTATGTCATTTATAATCACATTTTTGCTGAGCCATGAAATAAGGCCGTTCGTTTTCTCGTTATAAGGTAATTCCAAAGACATCGATTCAAAATTTCCGAAGCGATTGGTTATGAAGTTGAGGATTTCCGTCACTCCAACTCGATCCTTTGCAGATGTGAGAATTACACCTGCTGTATCCTTATAGGACTCTAAAAGACGCTTGCGATCCTTAAGTGCAATGTCGTCCAGCTTATCTGTCTTATTACCGATCAACAAAATGTTCCTAGGATCTACCTGGGGCAGAAGAATTTTCATACTTGCATTAATCTTTCTTTCTATTTCAGCCACACTCTCTGAAATATCAACAACAAGCAATACTAAATCTGCCTCAAATATATCATCAATTGTGTTTTTGAAAGATTCGATGAGGAAGACGGGAAGATTGTCGAGAAACCCGATTGTATCTATAAGAATGACGTTCTTTTTCGTTTTACGAATTCGCGCAGATAAAGGTCGCAATGTCGAGAACATTTTCTCATCAATAACAGTATCTTTATTTGTAAGTGCAGAGAACAAACTTGACTTTCCAGCATTAGTGTATCCTGCAAGAGATACAATGTAAGCATTATTTTCTTCTTTTTTGTTAAATTTAAGATGTGATCTGCGAAGCTCCTTTAATTCATCATCGATCTTTTTTACTCTTCTTCTTATTAGATCGTAGTAAATCGATGCTTCGTATTCACCGCCTGAGAAATGACCCGCCCGTTCTCCGATTTTTATTCTATGAATCCACTCACGAATGAATGGTATTTCGTATTTGAGCCGTGCTCTCTCAACTTGAAGTTTTGCTTCCTTACTTCGAGCTTTATTGGCAAAGATTTCGAGTACAATTCCAACACGATCAATGCATTTTATCTTCAATTCTCTTTCCAGATTGAATTGCTGAGCTGGTTTTAGATCTCCGTTAACGACCACAAGATCTGCAGGGAGCTGTGAAAGAAGCGCTTTGACGGATTCTAATTTACCTCTGCCTAAGAATGTAGACGCTTCTGGTGAGTTCCTTCTCTGAATTACTTCACAATATACTCTATACCCGGCAGACTCGATAAGATCTTCTAGTTCTTTTGTATTCTTGCTAATAGTGAGCACTATCGCGTTCCCTCTTATTCCTTCATGTATTATTTCTCCGTCTGGAACTTCATTCATGGTAATCTCGCTGCGACTTTAATGTCGACTTCTTAAATTTCAAGGCTTAATTAAATTAATAAAAAGAACGGTGTCTTTATCGTTTCGCTCAGTAGTGCTTATAGTTATTAAAATGTTGGATAGTATTTCAAATTATTTTTGATAGAAATTTGAATATAATCTCAGATACAATCGTTTGTAATAATGTCAAGCTCTTTATATTGTGTCTTTGGATTGTATTTTCTTGAAAGCTTTATTTTGTCAAACTTTTTGATTAATACTTCATTAAGGACATTGGCCTTTCCAGAGAATAAATGGCCGCCAAAAGCTTCAAATTTTGAGTTTGAAACAGAACAATGCAAATGAATCGGGACGTCGGTGTTAATAGTAATTGAGCCGGTCAATGATAACAATTCGTGAGGTTGCCCGAAGTATTTTTTTATATATTCCCTTCCAGTGAAGTATCCAAGAGTAAATTCTCTTAATATACCTATCCCGCTGAATACCCATCCACACTCTACACCGTATTTCTCTGCCACCCTAATCAGATTTGAATGAACATCTTCGCCGTCTTCAAGCTTCACGATAATGACATCTTCCTCCTTACTACAGAGCATCTCAATTCACCTTCAACGAATATAATTATTCAATTTATAAACTAAAGTCTTATTGTTAATCACAGCACGAAAGCTAGGGGAGAATGCCTCGATTTGGAACGGAAAAAAGTCTATAAGTGATCAAAAGAGCATGCATTGATCATTGAAACTCCAAATGAAATGAGGATCTTAAATCCTTCTTGACATATCGAAGCTTGCCACTCATCCAGATATCTATGATCTCACATCAAAAAGGCACAACAGTGATCCGACAACCTCCACAGGAAATAAAGGGGTAGGACATCATGAAGAGATTTTTCCTTTTTATCCAGAAAGATCTAGATCTGCACCAGATGCCTAGTATTTTTTTGAACGAAGATAAAAATAAAGTTCTTGTAATACAGAACGCTATTCGATAGTTTGTTCAAAGTAGGATTTGATTTCCATCGGAAACAAAGGGGTGGGATGCATTGCTCCCATACCTTTTTATCTTGGGGGGAGGACCCAAATGGAAGACAACATCTTTCAACCATATCTCAAATCAAAACCACTCTTCAAAAAGAATCGCGAAATTCTAAGGCCCTCGTACATACCAGATGAACTTCCTCATCGACAGCAGCAAATAAATCAGCTCGCAGCGGTGCTTTCCACAGCTTTAAGGGGGGATCGACCATCAAATGTTTTGATTTTCGGAAAGACTGGGACTGGCAAAACAGCATGCGTCAAGTATCTCGGTAATGAAATGAGAAAGGCTGATACTACTTCTAATCGCATAAATTTCTTTTATATGAATTGTGAAGTTGTGGACACTCAATATGGCGTGCTTCAGAACATTGGAAATCGCCTTATCAGCGATTTTGGGGAGAGAATCCCGTTTACTGGGTGGAGTACAGAGAGAGTCTACAACATCTTAAAGGAAAAAATTGATGATGAGGGAAAAGTCAACATCATAGTGCTTGACGAGCTCGACAAATTGGTTTACAAGAGTGGAGACGACGTTCTTTATCATCTTTCAAAAATAAATGATGATCTAGCAAAGGCAAAAGTCTCGCTCATAGGGATATCTAACGATCTCACATTCACCGAATTTCTGGATCCACGTGTAAAAAGTAGGTTGGGAGAAGAAAAAATGGTTTTCCCGCCGTATAACGCTGAGCAGCTCCAGGACATTCTCAGTCAGAGGGCCACGCTTGCATTTGAAGATGGCGTGCTTGAACCAAGTGTGATTCCACTGTGCGCGGCACTCGCGGCCCAGGAGCACGGAGATGCGAGGCGCGCTCTTGACCTGCTGAGGGTTGCCGCAGAAATAGCCGAACGCAATCATGATGAAAAAATCACAGAAGCTCACGTCTATAAGGCGAAAAATAAAATTGAGCTTGACTGCGTGACGGAGGCAATAAGAACACTGCCAACGCAGTCCAAGCTCGTACTAATGAGTATTGTGCTGCACGAAGAAAAAGGTCACGAGAGACTGACGACTGGTGATGTGTACGAACTTTATAGAGAACTATGCAGGGCTATAGGCGTTACCGTTCTGACCCAAAGGAGGATTACCGATCTTATCTCGGAGCTGGACATGCTTGGAATTATTCATGCACGGGTAAGGTCTTTCGGGAGGGGCGGAAGGACGAAGGAAATTGAACTTAGCGTTCAGCCACACGAAGCAAAAAAGGTTTTAGAAGAAGATGAGATGTTGCGCGGGCTCAAAAACTTCAGACCGAAGACCCAGACAACCCTCATTTAACGCTTAGGTGATTATTCTTAGGCCGGCAGAAATTTATACACACTAAAATGCGTAGCAGAATTTACTTTCTAATTTTTCCCCTTCCTTTTTTTCGACAGTCCCCCCTCCTTTCTAATGATTTTTACGGAAAAACCTTTTCAATTCCATAGAGATGCTTGTACCTTTGCTTTTTAATATGAGGCTCGTGGCGTCCAGCAGAATGGGAACGAGAACAACGATTGTTATTGTAATAATGAGATTCGTTTTGCTGTTCTCAGGTATATTCGCGGGAGCATCTCCACCAAACCATAGCTTCAACAATCCGAACCACGGCAACTCGCCTCTAGCCTTTCCTCGAATCCAATCATCTTTAACTGGCTCTCTGAAAATCGAAATCTGATCGTAATAGCCGTAGAGAATTCCCCCCTCAGTGATGAAGTTGTGATCCCCCATTGTGATCAAGCCGCCGTGAGGCATCTTGCCACTTGCATTAAAGTATTGCAATATATTAGCAATATCAAGGCGAACTGTTACGCCGAGATAACCGACTTGGTAGATCTCAACAACTGTTTTTAGATTCCACCAGACATGCTCTCCGCCTGGTAGAACTCTCCATTGAGACTCAGGAAGAAGCGATAGCGAAGGAATGTCGAATCCCCCTCCCGTCGCATTGTAAATGATTCTGCAAAAAGCCCTGTGGATTATCGGCGTTGAACTTGAATCGGCGCCTCTTGTATAGATGATCACATCCCCATAATCTCCATAGGTTCTGTGGTTACCTGCGACCCCTTCGATATAAGTAATTATCGAGTCGCCTCTAGCCTTTTTTACGATAACGATATCTCCAGTATCGATCACGCCGATAGAGCTTTTCAAATCGCTGTGTTGCATGCTGCTGGATTCTACTACTACCATCGGGGGCCACACTCCGCTGTACGCGAAAAGTACAAAAAACATCACAAGTACGGCAGCAAGCGCAACGCCGATGTTGACTGCCATTCGAATAACGGCGTTCTTGATCATTGGTTCACTTTCCCGTGGATTGATAAGCATGAAATGATAAGAAATAATCGCCTCTCATACAATGGCGCCTTGCTGAAGATCAATTGAACTTGCTAACGCGGAAATACAAAGCCTCATTGTTACATAAGAAAAAAGGATATACTCAACGTTCATACATCCTGTAGCGATGGCAAGACCAGACAACGACACTTACTTCATGAAGATGGCTGAATTAGTGGCTACCCGCTCAACATGTTTAAGAAGACAGGTGGGCGCCGTGATAGTGAAGGAAAAGCGCGTTCTTGCAACGGGTTACAATGGTGCCCCAAGAGGCCTCAAACACTGCGCAGAAGTGGGGTGTGTGAGGGTTCAAAACAATGTTGAATCCGGTACGAGACACGAGTTGTGTCGAGGCGTTCATGCCGAACAGAATGCGATCATTCAGGCCGCCTATTTTGGAGTAAGTATCAAGGGTGGCACGATTTACACGACAAACTTCCCCTGCGTCCTTTGTGCGAAAATGTTAGTAAATGCTGGTATAGAGGAAGTGGTTTATAAGGACGAATATATCGACGAGCTCTCAAAGAATATTCTCAATGAAAGCAAGGTTCGAGTTAGGCGTTTTGGGTGAATTCCTCGGCGTTTGCCGAAAGATTCCCAGGAGAAGCGGCGATCCTGGCTATAATTGGGTCGCTTCGATTTTTCGACGATCAATTAACTAAAGCTATATATATGAAGATAATGTTCAACTCGCTGCAATCCGGGGAGAGTCTGGTGACACGAGCAGAAACGCTTCTTGAAATAAAAAAGGCAGAGGAAGAAGCGGAACAAATCGTCCGGGAAGCCCAGGAAAAACATAAGGCCATGATAGCCGCTGCCCGGAGGGAAGCCGCGCGAAAATTAAAGGAAAGCGAGGAGAAGCTCAGGGTCGAATTTGAAGCGGCCGTCGCTCGGGAGAAAAGCCGCATCGCATCTCAGAAGGAGGAAATACTGAGGCGTGGAAGGGAAGAAGCCGAAAAGGTTAAGAAAATGGCCGCTGAGCGCATTCCACAGGTCAAAACTTATCTGAAGAACGCTTTTGAGAGGGCGATCGATGTTTCTGCCAGAGCAAATGGTTAAGGTTCTTATCGTCGGCAGTAAGGATCAATTAGAAAGAACAGTCGATCTGCTTTATGAACTCGGATGCGTTCATTTGATTGATTTTCCATCCGGTGAACAAGGGATCAGTCTCGGCTCTCCATTGCCGTCAGCCTCAGACGCATCGCAAAAACTTTTGCGATTAAGAGCGATAAAAAAGGACCTCGGAATAGATGAGCTGAGGGCCGCTGAACCTATCGCAGTTGATGTGATTGCAGAACAACTTGACAAGACCATTGAATCATTGCATTCCGAAATATCAGATGTCATGGAGTCAAAGAAGAAGATTGAGATACGTTTAGGAGAGCTGGAACAAGAACGGAGGAATCTTGAGCCTTTTGCATCACTGCCTCTTGAACTAGATCATTATAGAGGATACAAGTCTATTGCCGTAATGACGGGATATGTGAGAACAGATCCCGAAGGCGTTCTGAGAGAAGCACTTCATAAATTTGAATTATTTACGAGCGAGGACAAGAAATTCGTTGCTTTATTCGTAGCAAGGGAGGAAGCCGATGAGGCGCAGCGCATCCTAGTCCAGCATGGTTTCTCGGAAGTACCCGTTCCGCATGGAAGTGGCGCTCCAAGCAAGCGGTTAGCGACAATCCTCGACGAGGAGAAAATTCTCAGAGAGAATCTCGGTTTCCTTCTGGCGAAGCTCGACGAACTCAAGGAAAAACACGCCCTGCTGGCGTTAGCTATTGAAGAACATCTCAGTATAATCGTGGAAAAGTCCGAGACACCTTTGCGGGTTGGCGCCACTAAACATTCGTTTATAGCGGAAGCCTGGGTGCCGGAGAAGGATTTCGAGAAATTAGAAAAAACACTTCAACAACACCTTGGCGATCGAATTTACGTGGAGACCCTGGCGAGGGTTGAAAGGAAAGTGCATAAAGAAGAAATCAAAGACGATCGGAACGAAGAAACCCCGGTTAAAGTCGAAAACCCCAAACCCGTTAATCTGTTCGAATATCTCGTTGAGCTCATTTCTCTACCAAAATACAACGAGCTGGATCCGACGCCGATGATCTCAATATTCTTTCCTATGTTCTTTGGTCTTATGGTCGGAGATGTGGGATACGGCATTCCATTTGTAATCCTCGGCTACCTGGGGCTGAAGAAATGCGTTAGTAATGAATGGCGAACCATCGCGACGATGCTATTCTTTGGTGGTATATTCACAATCATCTTTGGGTTATTCCTCTTTGGCGAGGCTTTCGGTTTGCATTTTGCACCGAGTGCCCACGGTGAGGTGACTTGGTCAAGCCTGCTGGGAATAGAAATCCCGCATCACATTGAACTGGGCGCGATATCGATCCCCATTGGAATTTACAGCAAGCTTCATGATGTGAAAATGCTCCTCTATATAACCATCTGGATTGGAATTGCCCATCTGTTAATCGGATACATTTTGGGGTTTGTGAATGTTACGATTAGGCACGGATTAAAGCATGCAATATTCGAGAAACTCAGTTGGCTTTTGATTCTAATAGGTTTGGTGATGGTCGCCCTTTTCCTCCTTGACGTCCTCATCCTGGGGAAACCAATGGACTTCATGGATGTGAGGATGTTTGCTGGCCTCGGTTTACTCGTATGCGGGATGGCCATTGGATTCAAAGGGGAAGGTGCGAATGTTGTATTAGAAATCCCTGGTCTTCTCAGCAATATAATGTCCTATTCAAGATTGGCCGCCATAGGAATGTCCAAGGCTGGGATGGCACTTGCGTTCAACGCGATAGCCATTGAAATGATTGCCCCAGCAGGCGGAGTGATGATTGCGGTTGCATTCGTCATCTTTGCAATCGGTCATTTGATGATTTTTATACTTGCAATCATATCGGCAGGACTGCACGGTATAAGATTGCAGTATGTGGAGTTCTTCACGAAGTTCTATGAAGGCGGAGGAGTTAAATTCAATCCGTTGAGAATACGAAGGAAATACACAAAGGAGGTGTGAGAAAATGGCAATAGAAGCGGGACTAATCGCTTTGGGAGCCGGTCTAGCCATAGGCCTCGCTGGCCTTGGAGCCGGTCTCGCCGAAAAGGACGTAGGTACTGCAGCCGTCGGTGCTATGGCCGAGAATGAGAAACTCTTCGGCAAGGGCCTGATATTGATGGTCATTCCGGAGACTATAATCATTTTCGGTCTTGTCATGGCTATTCTACTATGGGTAAAGATGTAAGCCATCGGATGAATAAGGAGTCTGACCATGGCACTCGATGCAGTCATCAGGGATATCCTGGCAAAGGCGAAATCAGAGGCAGAAAGCCTGATCTCTAGTGCAGAAAAGGAAAGCGACTCGATTCTTAAAGAGTCTGAGGCATCGATAGCACAGAAGCGAAGGGTACAAGAGAAGCAGCTGGAAGAACTCACTAGGCGACTCGTACGGCAGGAGGTTTCGAGCGCTGAGCTGGAGGCAAAAAAGATCGTACTCAATGCGAAGAAGGAGATACTCGATCGCACCTTCAGTGAAGTGCTCGATGAACTCTTCAAAATGGATCGAGGAAATAGGGCGAGAATTTACGCAAACATACTACAGAAAACCAGGGGAGTGCTTGCAGATCCTAAGGTCTACTGCCCAAAAGGCGACGCATCGCTGCTTGAGGGTACCGTGCCGAGGGAAAGAGTCACTGAGGTAGATATGGAACCGGGGCTCATTGTCGAAAGCGCTGACGGAATGCTTCGACTCGATTTTAGATTCAGAACACTCCTCGAGGATATCTGGGAAAGGGAAATGAAGAGCGTGTCGGCAATCTTATTCGGGTGAAGTTATGGGGATTTTCCGTGGGAAGAGTGGTAATTACGCATATGTCTGCACTAGAATTAAGGCCAAGAAAAGCCTTCTTCTCACGCAGGACGTCTATCCCAAGCTACTCATGATGGATCTGAATGAGATAGGCCGTTTCCTAGGGGAAACGCAATATCATGTGGAAATGGCAGAACTTGCCTCGAGGTATTCAGGAGTCGATCTCATTGAGCTAGGAACGAGCCGCAATCTTGCAAGGGTGTACAGGCAAATTATTGGATTTTCCAGAGGCGAACTCAAAGAAATGATTTGTAGTTATCTTGCCAGGTGGGACGAATGGAACATAAAAACAATTCTGCGAGGAAAATATGCTGGTGCGACTATCGAGGAAATACAGGAAGATCTCGTCCCAGCAGGAAGGCTTGGAGAAGATGCGCTTAATAATCTGCTTATGAAAGAAACTGTCGACGAAGTGCTCGAGACATTGAAAACTGATGAAGGTATCGTATTTCCAGATGAAGTGCTCGCCGCATACAGAGAATCTGGAACTCTAGAGCCGATCGAGGAATATCTCGATAAGATCTTCTATTCTCGTTTGCTTGCGACAATTTGTCCGAGCACTAAGCCAGGAAAGTTATTCTTAGCCTTTGTGAAAAAGGAAATCGATGTCGTAAACCTGAGGACGCTATTGAAGCTTAAACGCGAAAGCGTGTCGCCTGATAAATGCAAGGATTATTTCGTTGAGGGCGGCAGTGAACTAACAATGAAAGAACTCCTGAGCCTCGCCAGCGTTGAGAATTTTGACCGGCTCGTCGAAGAGCTCGCGAGATTTTCTTTCTACGAGGATATTAAAGAGGGTCTGCGTGTGGCTAGAGAAACCGGGTCCCTGATGCAGGTGACTATGGAGCTTCAGAAACACCTTATCAAGCAGGCTGAAACGTTTTCGCACATCTATCCTATATCGATTATCCCTGTACTTGATTACATCATTAGGAAGAAAATCGAAGTTGATAACATCAGGATCATTGCCCGGGGGAAAGAAAGCGGGCTTGATAATGAAATCATTAAGAATCTGCTGGTGATATGATGAAAATCGCAGTACTCGGAACTGAGGAATTTGTTCTCGGATTCCGCCTTGCGGGCGTTACCTGCGTATTCAGAGCTGACAAACTGAAGGAATTCGAGGAAAAGCTCCTTGAACTTATGCAGGACACCTCAATCGGGGTACTGGCAGTAGATTCATCTATGCTTGAGAAATTGAGCGTGAGTACGAGAAGGAAGGCACTTGAAAATATCGCTCCGGTCGTCGTTCCAGTAGGTCGCGAGGAAGGCGACCTGAGAGATAAAGTTAAACGTGCTATCGGTGTTGACTTATATAAGACTCAGAGGGATTAATATGGGAAAAGTTGGAGAGATTTACAGGGTGGCCGGGCCAGTCGTTACCGCAACAGGTATTTCGCCGAGGATGTACGATGTCGCTCTTGTCGGCGAAGAGAAGCTGATGGGGGAAGTCATCAAAATTTATGGCAATAAAACGGTCATCCAAGTATATGAGGATACTTCGGGACTGCGACCTGGAGAGAAGGTCTGGGATACGGGTCAGCCCCTCGTTGCTGAACTTGGTCCAGGTTTGCTTGGCAGTGTTTACGACGGCATTCAGAGACCGCTGCCCGTGTTGATGAAGACTATGGGGGACTTCATCAAAAGAGGTGTTGCCGCACACGGACTTGATCTCCAGAAAAAGTGGGAATTCATACCCCTTGTGAAAGAAGGCGATAGCGTACGTGCGGGTGGCGTAATCGGAAAGGTACGGGAAGGACATATGGACCACAGAATCATGGTGCCACCAGATGTGTCGGGAAATGTAGATTGGATTAAAGAAGGTCAGTTTACCGTCGAAGAGCCTGTATGCGCGGTTTCAGGGAAGGAAGTAACAATGATGCAAAAATGGCCTGTGAGAGTCGGACGCCCCATATCGAAGAAAACTATGCCAGACATACCTCTCGTAACTGGACAAAGGATATTGGACACGCTTTTCCCGCTGTCGAAGGGCGGTGCTGGTGCGATTCCTGGAGGGTTTGGTACTGGAAAAACAGTGACGCAGCAGCAGCTGGCTAAATGGAGCGATGCCGACGTCGTTGTTTACATAGGGTGCGGAGAGAGGGGAAACGAAATGACGGAGGTGCTAGTGACGTTCCCAAAGCTAGAAGACCCAAAAACAGGGAAACCACTGATGGAAAGAACCGTACTGATCGCAAATACATCCAACATGCCAGTAGCAGCAAGGGAAGCGTCCGTGTATACAGGCATGACCATTGCAGAATACTACCGCGATATGGGTTATGACGTCTCGCTGATGGCCGACTCCACTTCCAGATGGGCGGAGGCCATGAGGGAGATTTCCTCTAGACTTGAAGAAATGCCTGGAGAGGAGGGATTCCCAGCTTATCTGGCGGCAAGGCTCTCGGACTTTTACGAGCGTGCTGGAAAGGTAGAGACTCTCTCTGGCATGAACGGCTCTGTCACAGTCGTAGGTGCTGTATCTCCACCAGGCGGTGACCTGAGCGAACCGGTGACCCAAAACACGCTCAGAATCGTGAGGGTCTTTTGGGCACTTGACTCCAAACTAAGAGAGCGCAGGCATTTCCCTGCGATTAACTGGCTTACGTCTTATTCTCTTTACACAACGAACCTCGATACTTGGTTTAGAAAGAATGTCGCTGAAGATTTCCCTGAATTGAGGGCATGGGCCATGGAAATCCTCCAGAGGGAAGCTGAATTGCAGGAGATCGTCCAGCTTGTTGGGTCAGATGCGCTTCCGGATGAGCAGAAGCTCACCCTTGAAATCGCTCGTATGATCAGAGAGATCTTCCTCCAGCAAAATGCGTATCATCCTGTCGACACTTACACGCCGCTTAGGCGACAGTACGTTTTCATGAAGACTATCAAGAGGTTTAGCGACCTCGCGAAACGCGCAGTCGAGCAGGACGTTCCTGTTGAAACGATCACAGAACTGCCCGTCAGAATCAGACTTACGAAATCGAAATTCGAGCCAAACGTGGATGAAGAATTGGAAACGATTAACAAGGAAATGGATGCGCAGTTTGAATCACTGGGGGGTAAGACATGATCTCAAAAGAATATCGGACAATTTCTCAGATAGCCGGCCCACTGGTGTTTGTCGAGAAAACGGAGCCAGTTGGATATGGAGAACTCGTCGCTGTTTCGCTTCCAGATGGAAACACAAAGCGAGGGCAAGTACTTGATACTTCTCACGATACTGTGGTAATCCAGATTTTTGAGGGAACTTCGGGTATAGAAAAGTCTTCGGGTGTGCGTTTTCTTGGCGAAACGATGAAGATGCCAGTCTCGCAAGATATGCTCGGTCGAATCCTTTCTGGTTCCGGTGAACCGCTTGACGGTGGGCCGCCGATTGTGCCTGAGGATCGCCTAGATATCGTCGGTGCTGCTATTAATCCGTGGGCAAGAGATGAACCAAAGGAGTTTATTCAAACTGGCATCTCAGCGATTGATGGGATGAACACCCTTGTCAGGGGCCAGAAACTTCCCATATTCTCGGGAAGCGGTCTGCCTCATAACGACATAGCGCTTCAAATCGCTAGACAGGCGAAGGTGTTAGGAAAAGAAGAGGAATTTGCTGTGGTCTTCGCCGCTATGGGCATTACGAGCGAAGAAGCGCAGTATTTCATGTCTGACTTCGAAAAAACGGGAGCGCTGAAGAGGGCCGTTGTGTTCATGAACTTAGCTGATGACCCTGCTATTGAGAGAATTATCACGCCGAGACTCGCGCTCACCACGGCCGAATATCTTGCATTTCAGCTCGACATGCACGTGCTCGTCATTCTTACGGACATCACAAACTACTGCGAAGCGCTCAGACAGATCGGCGCGGCTAGAGAAGAAGTGCCAGGTAGAAGGGGATACCCTGGGTACATGTACACAGATTTGGCAACGCTTTATGAAAGGGCTGGTAGAATCAAAGGGAAAAAAGGATCCATTACGCAGATCCCGATTCTTTCCATGCCAGGCGATGACATCACTCACCCAATTGCCGATCTGACGGGATATATCACTGAAGGTCAAATAGTTGCTGCCAGGGACCTCCATCGAGCAGGCATTTATCCACCGATTAATGTTGGCGCGTCGCTATCGAGACTCATGAATGCTGGGATCGGTGCGGGGCTTACGAGAGAAGACCACAAGGCCGTTTCTGATCAGTGCTATGCTGCTTACGCTGAAGGCAGGGATCTTAGGGGTCTGGTGGCAATCGTAGGCAAAGATTCGCTTTCGGAAAGAGATAAGAAATTCCTTGAGTTCGCTGATCTCTTTGAGCGGAGGTTTGTCAGACAGGGAAAGGAGGAAGACAGGGACATAGAGACGACGCTCGAGATCGCATGGGAACTGCTGGCAACGCTTCCAGAATCTCAGCTAACGCGTATTGATAGAAAGTACATCGAGAAGTACCACCCCGCGCACAGAAAGAGTGAGTGAGATGGCTAGGCGTGAGTTGAACCCGACGCGCTCTGAACTTCTTGAGATCAAGAAAAAAATCAAGCTGACTGAGGCCGGCTATAAGATTCTCAAAATGAAACGCGACGGCCTCATACTTGAGTTTTTCAAGATTCTCGAAGAAGCGAAGAATGTAAGGGCAGAGATCGTGCGTGATTATGAAAGGGCGATGCAGAAGATCGCCATCGCAAAGGCTGTCGAGGGGGTAATCGCGGTCAAATCGGCTGCGTTTGCTCTGAAGGCTCATCCTGAAGTCAAGGTAAAGAGCAAGAACATCATGGGTCTGGTCGTGCCTGAAATCGAGACAACAACCATCAAGACGACAACAGAAAAAAGAGGATATGGAGTCATCGGGACCTCGCCTTTCATTGATGAAGCAGCTGCGGCCTATGAAGAGCTCTTAGAAACGATCGTCAGGGCTGCGCAGATTGAGACGACAATGAAGCGCCTCCTAGACGAGATAGAAAAGACGAAGAGGAGGGTAAACGCCCTTGAATACAAGGTTATTCCAGAGCTTAAAGAAGCCGAGGAATTCATTGAGTTCAGGCTCGAAGAGATGGAAAGGGAAAACATTTTCCGCCTCAAACGCATCAAGCAGAAGGCGGAGGCAACGGTGTGAGAATCTTTAGTATCTCTGAAGAAAAGAAAAGAGAACTTGTATTCAAGCTTGTATGGATCGTTTCCACATTCATGCTTGTTCTTGGATTCATTGTAATAATACTGTTCTGGAATGCGTGAATTTCAACACATACTGGTTATTCTATTTCAATTGAAATTTCTTACAAAACATCTTCCAGTCCCGAGATGCACGATTGGCAATTTGGCCGGGTCAGGATTGAAATTGTGCATACGCTGGTAGGTTGTTTGTGCCTGCCAAGTCGACGCATTGATGATCCTAATCCCCCTATAATCAGACACCCCAGCTCCGTGCACATGCCCAGTGACGAAAATATCTGGCACGGGGTCGATCACAAGAAAATCCTTTTTTTCTGGGGCGATGGGAGTTTTTCCGCCATATATCGGTGCTAGATGCCTCCGTCGCAGCATCTCTCTCATTGCTTCAATGGGATTTGCGTAAGTTAAACTCTGGATATTTCCAACAAAGTCATCAATGCTCCTGCCGTGATACGAAAGAATGATCCTTCCTTCTACTTCTACGAAGCAAGGGTTGCCTACCATGATGATTTTTGAATCAAAGAGGTCCCTGATCTCCTTCGGAAATGCTGGTTGAGGCTCCGCAAGACGCACAGCGTCGTGATTGCCTGGTTGCATGATAACAGTTACCTCATCAGGAAGCTCTTTCATGAGATCGCTCAGCGCTTCATATTGCTTGAAAATATCATCAATAGCAAGCTCCTCCTCTTGATCTGGGAAGACACCTATCCCGTCAACGCAATCGCCAGGTATAACCAAGTAGCTGACACCAGATTGAACACCTTCGTGTTTGAGCCAGGACACCATCGCATCCCATTGTTTCCTGAGGAAAGTTTTGCTTCCTACATGGACATCAGACGCAAAGGCGACCATCGAACTTGAATCGTTTTTCTCAAATCTGGTTTTGAGGGGGACATCGGGTCGGATGATTTCTTGAGCAACAATCATCTCTCCTTTCTTGTTAGGTCTTCCAACAACACCAATCACTTCATCCGCAATTACGGATTCGCTGATCAGTGGAGAATCCTTAGGGATGAGGACAAGACAGCGCTCTTCATCATCTTCAATCTCAATGATCTTGTGTCCCATTTTTGTAGACCTGACCTCGTTCACCATGCCAATGATTCTAACTTCACGGTCGAACTTGAGGGCCTTTGAGATCGAGAGAACTCCCGCTAATTCTCTTCTATGAATAAGCATCCGCTTTATCGCGTTGAAACGATCAAGAAAATAACGCGCAAAGTCCGAGATATTACCCTCGCACGTCGAATTGCCCGTTATATCCTTCAGAATTCGCACGTCGCCGACCGTTGAGGTGATACCCCCTGAAGACCCTTCCGATCGAGAAACCGTAATCTTCTGCTCAGGAATTTCATCGGGAGATTCCAGAATTTCGGCCGTTCTCACTAATTCTAGTATGTCTTCTTTGGTCACAATCAAAGGATGCTGCTTCATGGATGAAATGGCTGACTTGATAAATGCGATTGGATCCTCTTTTGAAAGGACGAAATCCAAAGCACTAGGCTCGAGCAGTACGCCATTCCCTGCTAGAATTTCAAGCACACGCTCTCTCATTTGCACGGATCAACAAGGAGTCCCATTTAAATACTTTTTCTGGTATCGGGGTGGCATGCCTCTAATCACAGCGCGTGTCAAATGCTTTCCAACGGAAGATCCAGAAAAGGTGAAAAAGGCCATTCTGAACATTTTTCCAGAGAGCATCATCGATGAATCTGAGAACGGGTTCGTTGCTACAGCAAATTCATGCGAAAGACTTGCCGAGCTTGTCAGAAATATGAAGATACTAGACTCAGCGAGGGCCGTTTTGCTTCGGGGGAAGCGCAACAATTCGGTCAAGATCAGGATCAATAAGCAGGTTGCATTCGTTGGCAAGCTTAGCTTCATCGAGGATCGTGACCCGCCGCTAGGCTCCATTGAAGTTGTGATTGAGGACGAACGCATCGATGAAATCATTGATAAGATTGCGCCCAGCACAACTGGTGACGAGGTGAATTCATGATAGCCGTTTCATCGCCCGTATTTTCCATGCTTGATTTTGAAATGGCGTTGGGGTTTGTGAGCCAGAAATTCGATGCATGGGAAATTATTGGAGAGGGGCGCCACTTCCTCCCCAGCATCGAAAAGCAGTTTTTGGAAGTTGCACCTTCATATCCGCTGCAATTTTCAGCCCACGCCCCTTTGAGTGACGTCAATATCGGAAGCTTGAATCCCCGATTGCGAGAGGCAGCGGTGAGGGAGATAATCGATGGATTAAAGTCAGCGAACCGCATGAATTTTGACGTATATACAATTCACCCTGGATTCTGGTCCCCTATAGGACTTCTCGACAAAGAGGGCGTATACGAAGCAGTTCACAAATCATTGTCAGAGATTGAGAAGGCGTCAATGGATACCGGTGTAAGGGTTGCGCTCGAGAACATGCCTAATATGCAGATCAGCATGGGAAGAACACCGGATGATTTGATGAGGATGCTTGATGGTTTTGAAATCGATATTTGTTTTGACGTAGGTCATGCTCATACCTGTCAATCAATTGATGAGTTTTGTAAGCTTACTAGCCGCTTCGTCAACGTGCATGTGCATGACAATCGCGGTGAATATGATGAACATCTCCCAATCGGCTCTGGAACGATCGATTTTAGGAGGGTGCTTAAATTACTTACTGGTTATAAGGGGAGATTGGTCATAGAGGCACGGAGCATGCCTGATGCCGAAATTTCAAAGGAACGATTGGAGAAGCTATTGGCTGAAGCTAGATGAAGTACCTTCCACATCTCATACATTCAAATCTTCCATCGCGGTATCTCGCCTCTGCAGCCCCGCAGTAAGGACAGACAATTTTGAAGTAACCAGCTCCGTACATGTCTAATGTGGCAACGCGGTCGCTTTCGCTCCCTTCAGCATTGTCTCGCAGGTACATTGCCTTCTTGCCAGCATCCCTCCCTGCACGGACGTCGATGGAATCAGGCCATACCTTCCTTCCCAAGATAGCGCCGAGCGCTTTCGAAGCGTAGTTAACAAAATAGATGAATCCAATTACAACCCAAACGAGAATAAAAAGCCCCATAATTATCTGAGAGGGAATGCCTTCGAAAACCATAGTCGGTATCGACAAGTAATCGACCATGAAGTGGAGCATGATTGCGGCGTAGATACCTTCTTTGAGAAAGAGATAGCCGAGCGCCAGTCCTGCCATAAATGTTGGAAGGAGTTTGTAAGCGTCCCAGGAGAAGATATGTGCAACGCTGAAGAACGCGCTCGAAATCAATAAAAAAGTGATCTCGGCCTTGCCCAAAGAGAAATGTCCTCCGAGGAAATATCGTCTTAATTTCTGTCGCTTTCTTCTAAAGAAATCTACAAAAAGAAGGGGCATGCCGATGAGGAGCATTCTGCTTACAATTTCTTCCCATACAGAAGCGTTGGCAAAACTGTAAAGAAGCTTCCAGAGCTCCTTATCGACCGTATCTGGCGTCGTTGGCGTGATACCAAACGCATCAAGGATCAAATAATATACTATGTTAAAAAAGAGAACTGCGAAGAAAATCGTCCCTACTGTGTATATCGCGCTGTGGTTTTCAATTTTTCGCTCTACAGACAGTTCCCTGATGAATATGCGCCAGCTTTTGATCATTAAGAATATGAAAGAGCTCACGATCGCCACAATGAGAAGAATATGGTAAACAGCAAATGAAATCCCACTGAGTTCTACGATATTAATGATCCATGGTACTATGATAAATAGTGTAGTGTGATAATATGGCGTCTCAGGGATCACGATATTAACACTCCAGATGAGTATGAGAATGTTCAAAATTGTCACAGCAATGAGACTGAGTATCACATAAGTTCCTATTCCCCGTATGATTTGCTTAAATGTGACCAGGAATGGTTCAACGCTTGGAGGGGCTATTACTGGGATCTCCACCTGGATGTTAAATGGTTGCCCGCAGAATGCGCAAAAATTTGCATCCTTTACGACAGGCCGTCCACATCGCGGACAATATCGAAAATGATGCTGAGGAGAAGGTGAGGCTTCTTCAGTTGCCACGGGCTTTCATTTCCAGCGCTCTATTTCTATTTGTCGGTCCTTGTATTCGACGATAAAAAAAGATGGTATCATAACCATGTCTTTTCACGACTGGATTAGAAGCGATATAAAGAGAGTGGCAAAAAAATTGTGGAAACTTTTATTAGGTATCGGGGTCTTTTCGGACAAGCCGATTAGGAGGCTAAAAATGGATGATGATGTAACCGGCAAGAAGGTTGAATTTGTGACGATAAGCGCTGAGAAGATACCGTTCGGTAGGAATAATTTTATCGAGGTGGCCAGAAAAAAGGCAATCACGGAGGATGGCGAAAACGAGTTCATCTCGCTCTCAAGGGGCTACTACCTCCCTGACGGCTCCGAAAGGTTCAAAAAATCTTTGACGATTCCGGATGACCCCCAAATCAAGGCGTTCATCGTTGAAAAGATCTCGTCAATGTAAGCGTGGGAAAATATAGTTCTCGAGTGGCTATAGATGGGGACATATTGATTTTTTATCTGGATTATTTTAATTTGCCGCTCTGCGCTTTATTTTCTTAAGGAATCAGCTAAGAGTAGCAATTCCAAATAGGACCTTCGCTCATTTCTCCGCAAGTTGAGTTCATTCATCATCGACGAGATTTCTTCTTTGCCTTTATCCAGGTTAGTGCCAGAATATTCGATTTCGACGAAATCGCCCAACCCTTCCACGCGATCTAAGCAGATGGTGAGCGAGTCTTTACTGAAGACCGTCCTCTCTTTAATGACTTCCCTTAATGGTCTGAATCCAAGTCTTACCAGCAATTCAACAAGCAATTTGCAGTCTGAAATTACCACTTCAATCTCTTCGCGTGTTTTTGTTGTAAAATCCAGTTTTGGACCTTTGTAGGTGAGTGTGCATTTACCATCCTCCACTCTGACGCGAAGCGCCTCATCCGTATCCGCAAAATTCCGACTCGGATGAACAAAATACGTATCTACTTGGTTCATTGATCCGCACTTGACCGCCCCCATGGTCATAAGACGCTTTGCCACTGTTTCCAAATCATCACAGTATGCCTTCATCTCAATTTCCAGCATGCATAGAGAGAGAGGAATCATGAATTAAATAGTATCGACTTACGGCGCCATTCCACCAAAAAACATGTTAGTCGGAATCTTGATAATCAGCAATCCTATAGAATCCTTTGAACACCTTTCAATGAGGCGGTTTTATGGCAATAGGGCTTATCATCATTTATACTGGAGACGGCAAGGGAAAGACAACAGCAGCATTGGGTCTCGCATTGAGAGCTCTCGGCCATGGCAAAAGTGTTTGCATCGTGCAATTCATGAAGGGTTTGGGAATGACCGGCGAGGTGAAGGCGCTTAGTTGCTTTGAGAAAGCGTCGATCAGGCAGTTTGGAACTGGAACTTTTATCATGAAGGGAAAACATACGAAAGAAGATGTAGAGGAAGCTCGCAAGGGACTGGATTTTGCAGCCCAGGTGATCGCCTCGAAGTTGTATAACGTCGTAATTCTAGATGAAATATGTATCGCCATAGATTTCGGTCTCATCAGTCTCGAAGACGTTCTTGAAATCTTGATGAGTAAAGATCGAGAAACCGACATAGTTCTTACGGGCAGAAACGCACCCACGGCACTGATTGACTTGGCAGACCTTGTAACGGAGATGAAGTGCGTAAAACATCCCTATGATTTAGGCATCGGAGCAAAGGAAGGCATAGACTACTGACACTCTTCGACGTCATCCTTTTCCCTGAGACGGTTGCGCAGATACATCAGGAATCTTACCTCCTCCTTTGGTTTGAGTATGCTCAGTCTTTCACTGTCCCCCTTTCGAACAAGTTCAAGGGCCAATGGCTGTCCTCTCGTTAGCTGATAAATAAGCTGAAAGGCCTCATCATCAAGATCCATGGAAAGAACCGCCTTAGCAGTCGTTTTGTCCATGCGTTGCAGGTGGATTTCAATCACCTTACCTCTTATCACGTCGTCCTTGTGAAAGAATCTGCTGTAAGATGGCGTCTCCTCGCCCATTGCCACTGCCATTTTGGCTCTGCCTTGACCAAGTGATGCCATGAGGTCAAAAAAGAAGTCGACGACCGGCTCTTGAACTTCGCAGTAGTTATCGAAGCACAGCAGGACATTCCTCTCCTTTAGTTCCTCAATCGAGCCTGAGGAGCAGCCGTTCAATAGTGCGAATTCTCGTAACGATTCATTGATTTTCACCGCACTGCAATCGTTCTGGAGATCGTACCAGAATAACGGCATGTGAGATCTTTCGATTGCAATTTTCTTCAGCATTGTGGAAGAACCATATCCAAAGTTTGCGAGAATGACAAGCACCGTGGCTTTCGATTCAAAAAACGAAAGCGCGGTTGCGAGCTCCTTTTCTCTTCCATAGAAACGAGGCAGATCGATTTCGGCGTTTGACCAGATGACTCTTTTATGTGCGATTATCAGTTTTGCGCCAGTGGCAACGCATTTTGCAATTTTCGCCAACGTGATATCTGGACGCTTCTTCATAAGATCCGCAACAGAAGTCTCGTTCTCATCGCCACCTTCAGTGACTCTAACTTTCTCATCAAGTATCCGCTCCATCAGATCTGAGACCCTCTGCGCTCCTTTTTGAGTCAGATAATATACTTTCATCCGCCTCTCCTTGCCCGCCACGTGCATTTTCCGCTCTTCGATCATTCCCATTTCGATCAGAGGACGAAGGTGTCTGGTGATGTGTGTGCGCGGAATCTCCAACGCGGATGATATGCCGGATTGCGCTATAGTTTCTGACGGGACATTTTGAGACTGTTCTTTTCGTCTCTCATAAAGATGAATGAGGATAATGTCTTTTGGTGAAAGCTGGAGCATTGATTGAAAAATGCAAGGGGGAATATTTAATCGTGGTGTATTTGCCTCTGCCATCAGAAACTATGGGCTCAAGCTCCTAATCCGATCTGCAGACATCTTTTCTAAAAGTGTCGTTGTTCCTCCCGCTCTTTCATATTCTAGAACCGCAAGAATATTCCTAAAAGTAAGCGTCATCGATGCAATGCTCTCTGCCATATGCTTTTCTTTGATTTCCGAAAGTTTTCTAAACCCACGAGGGGCGTTCACTTTTCTATCCCATTCAAGCACGAAACTGTAGGGCGAAGAAATGTCGAATCGTTTTCTCGATATTCTCCTTGCCATGAAGGACTCCCGGATTAAATCGAAGGCGCTGACGCAGTTGCAGTAAGTTTCTGTAAACTGCTCTTCTGGCATGTCGATCGCTTTAATCGGAACACCGTTTTTCTCGCAAAGCTCAAGGGTCTTCACGTAGCAGGGTGGTGGAAGTCTAACTTCTCCGAATGTAGATAGGATGTTGCCGTACACAACTTCAAGCTCGCTTGGTTCGTAACTGTCGTAATTCTTTCGATCTCTCAGCCCATCAAGTTCCTCTGGCGAGATAGAAATGCAAACCAAATCCGGTGTGATTTCGACAAAGACATCTTCCACTACTTTTTCCTCCGAAACTAGACCTTTGATAACTGGGAGAATGAATATGGAAGCGCCGTTAAGTTCAATGCTTTTCATGCGCCCCACAACGCGCAATGACCATTTCGAATAGCTCCTGCGATTCGTCCAACTTCTTCAATTCGTCCTTGCCGATAATCGCCGCACCTCCTATATTCTGTTTGGATCTGGAGTGTCTCAGAAAAATCACTGATTTTCTCTCGGTGATCTTTGAAATATCGCCGACGATACAGGCCTTCTCTACGAGTTTTGTCTCATCCTTTCCTACACCTGTGATGATCAGGGTACGGTTGTCTTTAGTAAGTGCTTCAAAAGGACACCTTGCAGTGGGAAGAACAGAATAGCCGAGTCTCCCTAATAGTGCGAAGACTTCTCTGCTCAAATCATCCATATCGCTCAGATTGGTTAATCTTTCAGAAGTGTCAGGAGTGTACTTAAAAGGATCGAGCGGCATGACGAGAAACTCACCAAGATACTCCTCAAGCCTGAGTGCTACATCGATCATTGCTCCCATCCCAGATTCGTACATCTTTATTGTTCTTCTCGATACACCAGCAACTTCCGCTAGGGTGCCGAGACTTATGTTTTTCTTTTCGCGGATTGATCTGAGCAAATCACTATCGAGGCGCACATATAGACCACCTGGCGCCGCGAAAATGAACGGAGGCACGCCTTCAAGCAGGTAATCTGAAAGTGTTTCGGGAGATATGATCGGCACACCGAAGCGCGAGTATACAATACCCGCCTCGATATCTCTAGAACCAGATTTTTCGCCAATAAGGATAGGCGCCGCTTGCAGTGCTTCTGCAAGCACTTTTATTTCCTCGGCGTTGTCCTTTGAGAACGCATCGACGTTTGTGAGAACTTTGATAATCAACAATAGTTGATCTCTTCTTGCAACTATGTCAAAACTGATGCTTTTCATGTTGATGGGTTTTGAGACGTAGAAACCTGCTTTTGCTAGAATATGTCGAATCCCTTCAACGAGTTCGTCTCTCTGCACAATTGTAAACGGGGTGAACTTCTATATAAGCATTGCTAAATGATAATATAAAAATAAAATATGCTGGAGCGATCTAAATTAGCGCTCCAATCCCCCATATTATTCAATTCTTATTTCCTTGCCCTTTTCCTTCACACGAGCCCTCTTGAGGTGGATCTCGAGGACTCCATTCTTGTAGGTCGCCTTGGCGCTATCGGGATCGACTTCGCATGGTAGATCTATGCGCTTCTCGAACTTCCTATCGGGGTTATCGACTTCAATTTCTAGAGAATCCTCTGTTGCATTGAGTTTGATATCCTCCTTCTCAACGCCCGGTAGTTCAACTATGATGCGCACTTTATCTGCCTCTTCAATGATGTCTGTAAGAGGTTCTCGCTTCGCAGCCTCTTCCCTCTGCCTGATCGTATTGCCAAATTCCTGGATCCGCGGTTTGCCGTCAGGTCCGATGCGCATGGAGAAGCCGTAGATCATCGGTTCTCTATCGAAGTGCAGATCCCCGCTGAAGAACTTCTCCATGATTCTTTCGATTCTGCGTCGCATTTCTTCGAATTCATCATCGAAGTCGCCAAAGAAGTCGTCCCAGTCCTTCTTTTTCTTGTCCCTTACCATTTTCATCACCTCACGTATTCGAAATCCTTGGCGATTTTTTGATATTTAACTAATTCCGAGCGGGAGATCGGGCGCACTTTGTTGAGCGCCTCTATGAAGTGCCGCATCTGGACTTTTTCATTTTTGAGCGTTTCGGAATTGAGCTCGGCACCTTTCGCAACTATCTCCCTCATCGCGAGCATTACGGCCTCATTGACAAGTGCAGCGAGGTCGGCTCCAGTATACCCTTCTGTACGTCTTGCTAGCTCATCGAGATCGACATCCTCTGCGAGTGGCTTCTTCTTAACATGCACCTCCAGGATCTTCCTGCGCCCTTCCAACGTGGGAGCGGGCACATGCACTAGACGATCAAAGCGCCCCGGCCTTAGAAGTGCTGGATCAATGATATCGGGTCTGTTAGTCGCAGCTATGACGACAACATTATGAAGACTCTCCAGTCCATCCATCTCAGTTAACAGCTGGCTAATGACTCTCTCCGTGACGTGGCTATCAAAACCGCTACCTCTTACAGGTGCGATTGAGTCGATCTCATCCATGAATATGATGCACGGTGCAGCCTGCCTAGCTTTTCTGAAAGTTTCCCTTACAGCCTTCTCGCTCTCACCTACCCACTTACTCAAGAATTCTGGACCTTTGACATTGATGAAGTTCGCTTCGCTTTCCGTCGCAACGGCCTTCGCTAGCATCGTCTTTCCTGTGCCCGGCGGCCCGTAAAGTAAGACGCCCTTCGGGGGCGCGGCATTAAGGTGATCGAACACCTCGGCATACTTAAGAGGCCACTCAACAGCTTCTCTTAACTCTCTTTTTGCATCTTCAAGATCACCGATATCGTCCCAGTGTAAATTGGGCGATTCTATGAGCACCTCTCGCAGACTCGAGGGTTGCATTTCACGGAGCGCTGCGAAGAAGTCCTCCTTCTTTACATTGATCTTATTAAGGATCTCGACAGGAATGCTTTCCATTTCTAGATCTATTTCCGGAAGGACCCTTCTGAGCGCATGCATTGCCGCCTCTTTACAAAGAGCTGCAAGATCCGCTCCTACGTAACCGTGCGTGAGATCTGCGAGTTTCTCAAGATCGACATCATCATCAAGGGGCATGCCACGTGTGTGAATCTGGAGAATCTCAAGCCTGCCATTTCTGTTCGGAATTCCTATTTCGATCTCCCTATCAAATCTCCCAGGTCTTCTCAATGCGGGATCTATGGCGTTCGGTCTATTGGTTGCACCGATAACCACAACTTTGCCCCTCGATTCGAGACCATCCATGAGTGCAAGCAACTGAGCGACCACACGCCTCTCAGTTTCGCCCGTCACCTCATCTCTTTTCGGTGCGATTGAGTCGATCTCATCTATGAATATGATGCTGGGCGCGTTTTCCTCAGCTTCCTTAAATATTTCTCTAAGGCGCTCCTCGCTCTCGCCATAGAACTTGCTCATGATCTCTGGTCCACCAATAGAAATGAAGTTTGCGTTTGTTTCGCCTGCTACAGCTTTTGCAAGCAGGGTTTTGCCAGTGCCTGGAGGTCCGTGAAGAAGGACACCTTTTGGAGCTTCTACACCAAGCCTTTCGAAGAGCTCAGGATGCCTTAGCGGCAGCTCTATCATTTCCCTTACCCTTTTCACCTCTTCACTAAGGCCACCTATGTCTTCGTATGTGACTTTCGGAATCTTATGGGAGATCTCCTTCACGGGTTTATCACTGATTTTTACCTCAGTGTTCCTGCTGACTATGACTGCATCGGCTGTTGGTGAGTAAGAGACAACGACAAGGTCGAGCCTCCTACCCATGACATTGATTTCAATTACATCCCCCCTCGTCACAGCCCTGCCCTCAAGCGTCTGGTTCAAATACTCCTCACCGCCCATGATCCTGAGGGGTTCAGTGGGGGCGAAAGTGATCTTCTGTGCCTCTTTAACATTAACTTTCTTAATAGCGACCTTTTCATCAATGCTCGTCTGAGCATTTCGTCGGATCGTGCCATCGATCCTAATGATGCCCCTGTTGGCATCTTCTGGATAACCGGGCCACACTATGGCAACAGTCCTCTTCTTTCCCTCTATTTGAATGACATCACCTGCGGTAAGCCCGAGAACATCCATGACTGCAGGGTCTACGCGAGCAATACCCCTGCCCGCATCCTTCGATTTGGCCTCAGCAACCTTAAGAACCTTTTCTGATGAGTCCATAATTCATTCACTCCTTCAAATGATTAGGGATGGAGGATTTATTTAACCTCCACCCTCTTTCGCTTTTCCTCGACTTTCCTTAATTTTGGCAGGGTGATCTCCAGCACCCCGTCCTCCATCTTGGCCTCGATTTTCTCTTGGTCTATATCCTCGTAGATGGGTATCCTCCTGTAAAATGAGAGTCTGCCTCGTTCCCGTCGAACGTAACCAACACCTTTCTCCTCCTTCTCCTCCTCCTTCTTTGCTTTGATCTCCAGAGCCCCATCTACGATCTCTATTTCCACGTCCTCTTTACCGATCCCAGGCATCTCGGCTTGTATGATGTATTTGTCTCCTAAGTCCTTGATGTCAACCGCCGGAATCCGTTCAAAGGTTCTGCTGAATATCGGGAAGGACGGGAACCAGGTCTCACCCCAGCCCATTCGCAGGTTATCGAGCATTCTTTCCATTTCATCCAGCAAGCCAAGCGGCCCCCAGTATGATCGAGGAACGATGCCTTCTCGATCTTCCTTTCTCATATGGTCACCTCCATTGCTCTCTAATTAACCCGCAGTTGATAACCACGGGTTGCAATCTATAACTACAATGATCATCTATATAAATTATTCGGTCAAGAGCTTCTTGAGATCTTCTTCTATCCGCTCGATTCGATTCTTTATTATTTCTTCAATTTCTTTCAGATCATTTACTATCTCGGGCGTTTCCTTTTTTACTTCTTCAATAAGTTTCTCCGCTGTTTTCTTAGCGCCCTCTCCTGTTTGTTTCGCAACTTTAACGAGTTCATCAAGCGTCTCCTCGCCAGTTTTCTCAATCTTGTGAATGACTTTCCCGATATCTTTGCTAGTTTCTTTAGCCAGTTTCTTCAGCTCCTCCTCATATTCTTCCATTAACGCTTTGAGGCGCACCTTATCCCACATTCCTATCCCCCCGGTCTATTTCATTAAGTATCTCCTCCACGACTTCATCTCTGAGATCCAATTCACGTGCGATTTCAGATGGGCTAAGCATGGGCCTCTTAATGGATTCGTAAATCACCCTTCGCGCCTCATAGTCTCCGATGAATGATTCAATGAACTCTTTAGCTTCGTTGAGTAATGCTTCCTTCTTTTCTATAAGCTCCTTGCGCCTTCTCTGCAGATCGTCAAGCTCTTTGTCGATTTCTGAAATTTCCTTTTTCGTATTGGAATATTTTTTGCAGAACGTGTTGAAATCGACTTCTTCATTCCTCGATACATCAAAATCAGCGCCCTGTTTCTTGTTGAAATTCTCCCGCGAAAATATTTCAACGTTGAATAGACCAGGACCAACATCAACAAAGATCGTAAATCCTTGAACCGGCACGTAAATTCTTCGTGCAGGACCTCCCCGATCACTATCCACAATGTAACTCCTTACGATGTTGTTTTCTTCCAGAACCTTTAGGTGTTTCATTATTGCCTGCTGACTCATGCGGAGCTCTCTTGAAAGTTGCAATGGGTAGTGAGGCTCCCTTACTAGTGCTTCCAGAATCTTTCTACGAGTTGGGTTTTCAATTATGGATAGAAGTGTATCGAGATCGATCATATCTACCCCTTCTAAACAACCTAAAGTTATTAACAAGTTATATTAATACTCATCGGTGTATACGTTTCATGCCTTGTCTAAAATATGCTCCAGCTTTATCTTTTCAGTACCAGTTATTCTCGAGATTTCTTTTGCCATCTTGGTTGGTCATTTCGTTGACTGCAGCAATTGAAGCGGGGCGGGCAATCTGATCATTTCTCTGTTTCATTGTGATCTACTAGAGAATGGGTTGATTAAGAAATCAATGTGAATAACTATAATTATCCCAACGGAATTTGAGATCCGATGCCTGGCGTTCTGAAAGAAGAATCGATCATTATCGATGATCCAGTTGAAGGAAGCCAAATTTACAACAAGGGATTTTATGGATACCCGCTTTCTGGTGGCGGTCTAGAACTCGACCTTCTGGAGGCGTGTTATCTTGTTGAAACAGGACGTTTAGTTGTACAACAAAAATCCAGTGCTATGAATCTTGAAGAGGTGATGAGGCGAGCCGCTCGCATATACAATGATTTTGAAATCGATTATCTGGTCTATAGAGATCTCAGGCAGAGAGGTTATATTGTGAAAAGGGGCGCGGACGATTTCGACTTCAGGGTATTTCCAAGGGGCGGCACCCCATCAAGCTCGGCGACTAAGTTTTGGGTAATGTCCATAACTGAGAGATCGTCATTTAATATCGAATCGTTCAGGGAGGCTGTTGAAAGATCCGAGAAAACGAGGAAAGAACTTCTTGTTGCAGTCGTTGATGAGGAAGGCGATATAACATACTATAAGGCTTCTGCAATCGATCCGCAAGGACATGTAATCGCGCGGGATGAAAGAGACGAGGTCGTTGAGGCAACTTTGTTTGAGGATAGAGCATTGATCTTCGACAGAACCGCCGTCGAGTATCTCTATGATCGTGAATTTTACGGAAAGAAAATCGGGGATGCCCTTCAGCTTTCAATGATAGAAACAGCCTTTTTGTTGGAAAAAGGCAGAATATCGCTCAAGAGCGCTAGATCAGGAAAAAGAATAGGTCTGAAGGGGCTCAAAAGACGCGCAAGAAACATTCAAATGGACTTTGACATTAGATTCTCGGTCTACAGCGATCTGCGATCAAGAGGACTTGTTGTAAAGACTGGCTTCAAGTACGGCTCGCACTTCAGGGTATACGACGCCGATCCTGGGAAACATCACTCTCGGTATTTGGTTCATGCGATACCAGAGAACTACGAAGCTTCCTGGCCAGAGATCTCAAGGGCTGTCAGGCTAGCTCATGGCGTTAAGAAAGAAATTCTTCTCGCAAGAACGACAAAATACGGCGTCGAGTACTTGAGACTCAAGAGGGTTCGACCATGATTATGTCGAAACCGCCTTCTCCTCTGCAGCTGCCGTTTCTGCGCTCTGTGATTTCAAGATTTCATCTTTGACTTTTTTCGCTCCCACATAATCCTCTGGGTCTAGTTTCATAGCCTCGTCTAGAATGTTTAGGGCCTCGGAGGTCTTTCCGTAATTTTCCAGAATGATTGCAATTCTTACCATGTAATGGCTCTTTTTCCTGTCGAATGATGTAAGATCAATCGCTTTTTTAAATGCATTTACAGCCTCTTCCACCCTTCCAGCCTTCAGCAACGATTCCCCAAGCTTTGCGTAACGACTCGATTTCACTTCTCGGGAACCCTCTTCCTCCGCGAGGATTCTCAGAGTCTCGATCTGTCGCGTTAGCGCTTCAGAACGAATGACCTCAGCCCCGCATTTTATGCACTTGGAATACCCCTCTTTTATTTCTGCGCCGCACTTCCCACAGATCTTCGGTATAGGCGTTCCGCAATAGGGACACGATGCCCAATCAGTTTCGATAATACCTTTGCAATTGGGACATTCTGAGACGCTCTTGAGCCCTGCAGTTTCAAATGGCATCGCAGATGCAACCCTTTCGGACTCGGGCGGTATGAAGTAATTTTTTTTCAGCAGTACATAAACGAAAATTGCGAGCTCTCCCCCTCCAATCACCGAGCTCACAAGTAATAGATCTTCTGAGGAAAGGTAAATGATGGCGCTCCTACCAATCAGGGAAAAACCAAGCCAGGTGATGATAGTTTTCCACGCCCCTATTTCGCACCGCCACAGTGCCCTCGTGACGGAGATCTCAGATATCCCGATGAGGAAATATACGATGACGATGAGCGTTCCAAAAGTCGTGCTTACAACCTTGCCAACGATAAAAACAATAATCGATGCCGCAATCGATAAAACTCCACCTGCTATGAGCCATATTGCCGCAGGTTTCAATAGCGCTCTTCCTAACTGCACAACGTCACCTATTTGGTAATGGCAATAGCCAATAAATAGGCTTCGTGGTTCCCATTCAAATATCCCAAATATAAAGTCTCTTTTGAAGCCTCTCTAGAGCTGTATATCAATGCCAAGCTTTTCCGTCAATTCCTTGTATCTGTTTCTTATAGTCACTTCAGTTACACCAGCCACGTCTGCGACCTCGCGCTGAGTTCTCCGCTCGTTGCATAGAATCGATGCGATGTATATTGCAGCTGCTGCAACTCCTGTGGGACCACGACCTGACGTGAGCTCCTTCTTTGCCGCATCCTTGAGTATTTCATTTGCTTTTGATTGGACCTCGCCGCTCAGTTTGAGCTCGCTACAAAATCTCTGAATGTAATCCTGAGGTTTTGTTGGCATCAGTTTCAGTTTCAATTCTCTGGTCATGAACCTATATGTTCTGCCAATTTCTTTTCTCCCTATGCGACTCGAATTCGCGACCTCATCAAGAGTTCTCGGTACGCCGCACTGCCGGCATGCTGCGTAAAGAGAAGCTGCAACAACACCCTCTATGCTCCTCCCCCTAATGAGGTTCTTGTTAACGGCTTTTCTATAAATCATTGCAGCGGTCTCTCTGACATTTCTAGGCAACCCCATGGCCGATGCCATTCTATCCAGCTCGCTGAGAGCAAATGCGAGATTTCTCTCAGTGGCGTTTGAAACCCTAATCCTTCTCTGCCATTTTCTGAGGCGGTACAATTGCGCTCGATTTCTAGTGGGGATGCTCTTACCATAACTGTCCTTATTTTTCCATGAAATTTCTGTGGAAAGTCCTTTATCATGTATCGTATACGTCATGGGGGCTCCAGTTCTAGCCCTCCTTTCTCCTTGCTCTACATCAAATGCCCGCCATTCGGGTCCCTGGTCTATAAATTGGTCATCTATGACGAGACCACAATCCTCACATATAAGCTCGCCACGCTCGTAATCTCTCACGAGGTGGGCGCTATTACATTCAGGACAGCGCTCAATCTCATCCATTCCTTCTCTTTGTTTTGCCATTTTCCTCAACCTCTTCTACATACAGGGGTCTGCCGATTGTATTCGGCAGCCGATATTCATCGTCGGGCTCAATTGACACAAAAGGCGAAGCTACTGGACCAAAAACTCTCTTGATACGTCCAACCATTCTTTTTCTGTTGTCAAAAACATAAGCCCCATGTGGTGGCGCGAAACGCGCACGCACTATATATTTACCATCAAAACCGATTTCCTCAATTTCACCAAGGAGTTTAATACGTCTATATGATTTCACTGATCTTCCCCAGTATAGTGTCGGAATACGGGATGTTATATTTATAATTTTCGTAAATGATTTATTTAGCATCTGTACTTTTTCTGCTATTGACATTTTAGCAAATCAGGCGTGGAGAAGGAAACAAATTACTTGCCCATTAATTCTCAGGGATCAGCAACCTCCTCTCGTGTGTCAATTTTCTGCAAGGAATCTTTTAATTACGATCCAACTAATCCGTACTTATGGATATTCCGAAGAATCACCCCAGATGGAAATCGCTTATGGTGAGAGAAAAATTGGCAGAGCTCAGCAAGGAAGGCATAGTTGCTGTTACGGGTCTTATAGCACATGGAAGGGGTGAAGCATTTGACTATCTATTGGGCGAAAGAACCATAGAGGAGTCAGCTCTCGCTGAGAAAGTTGCAGCTGCCTATCTCCTAATGGCAAAGCATCCAGTCATCTCTGTTAATGGAAATACTGCGGCTCTCTGTGCCAAGGAAATAATAGATCTAGCTCACCTATTGAAGGCTAAGATTGAGGTCAACCTTTTTCATCGAACGGAAGAGCGTGTAAAGAAGGTCTGTGCATACATGGAAAAAATGGGGGCCAATGATATTCTAGGAAGAAATCCAGATGCAGTACTTCCCAGGATTTCATCAGACCGTGCACTGTGCGCCAGAGAAGGCATTTTCAAAGCTGATGTGGTTCTTGTTCCTCTTGAGGATGGCGACAGAACGGAAGCACTTGTCAAATCCGGTAAAGTGGTTCTCGCCATCGATCTAAACCCGCTTTCGAGAACCTCTCGGGCAGCAACGGTTACCATCGTTGACGAATTAACACGGGCAATTCCAAACATTCATCATTTTGCCGCAGAATTGAAGGGCGACGTTGCAGCTTGTCGCGATCTCATATCGCGATTTGAAAACCGGCAAAACTTAAAGAAAATTATCCAAGCGATTTGCAGGTATTTGAACTCCCAATTCTGAAATGCAAACAGATATGCATTTCTCAATCGATTTACGTGGACAGGAATGGTGTGTAACAATGACCGTTGATGCCATTATCGGACTTAAGCGACTTCAATGGGCTAGTGAGCACATGAAAGTATTGGCGTCGATCCGCGACAGGCTTTCTAAAGAAAGACCTCTAGACGGATTGAAAATCGGGATGGCTCTCCATGTGGAAGCGAAGACGGGAATTCTTGCAGTAGCGCTTTCTGAGGCGGGTGCAAAAGTAAGGCTTGCCAGTTGCAATCCGCTTTCAACGGATGATTCCGTCGCCGCATCTCTTCGAAAAGATTTTGGAATAGAGGTTTTTGCAAAAAAGTGGGAAAGTCGCGACGAGTACTATGATAATCTTAACGCTGTTATAGATATCGGACCAGATTTCGTGATTGATGACGGAGCAGACCTCATCACAATGCTTCATACATCACGTAAAGAGAAGCTTGAAGGTGTCAAGGGAGGTAATGAGGAAACAACTACTGGTGTCATTCGATTGAGAGCCATGGCCTCACAGAAGAAGCTAAGATTCCCAGTAATCTCGGTGAACGATGCCCAGATGAAATATCTTTTTGATAACCGCTACGGAACCGGCCAATCTACTTTCGACGGATGGATGACTGCAACAAATCTTCTTGTTGCTGGAAAAACACTTGTTGTCGCGGGTTATGGCTGGTGCGGTAAGGGAATTGCAATGCGCGCAAAAGGTCTTGGCGCGCGTGTGATTGTTACAGAAGTCGATCCAGTTCGTGCTGTTGAAGCTGCTATGGATGGTTTTGACGTAATGCCAATGAACAAGGCCGTGCGAGTGGCGGACATGATTATCACCGCAACTGGAAGCCGCGATGTCGTTCGAGAGGAGCATTTCGTGGTGATGAAAGACGGCTGTGTTTTGGGGAATTCGGGTCATTTTGATAATGAAATCTCGAAGACAGCACTTGAGGAGTTGTGCGGGAAGCCTAAAAGGGTCAGGGAATATGTCGACGAATACAGATTACCTGATGGACGGAAGGTGTACCTCTTGTGCGAAGGGCGATTGATGAACCTAGCAGCTGGCCAAGGGCATCCTGTTGAGATTATGGACATGAGCTTTTCGATTCAGGCATTGTCGCTCTTATACTTATCAAAGAATTGCGAGAAAATGCTACCAGGGGTATACCGCGTTCCAGAGGAAATCGACAGAACGGTTGCGGAACTGAAGTTGAAGACTATGGGAATCAGAATTGATAGATTAACTAGGCAGCAGAGGGCGTATTTGTCAGGATGGGAAGGAGGTACATGACCCCGCCGCTCTTTCTCTGTGTTTACGGGCATGTGGCCCTAGACTACATTATTAAACTAGCAGATTTTCCGGAACCCAATACCTCAGTTGATATTTTGGAGAAAGAAACGTATTACGGAGGAACAGGTGCCAATATCGCTACAATTGCGTCTTCGCTGGGCGTTCCTACGGCTCTCTGCTCTTTTGTTGGGGAAGATTTTCCTGACGATTTTCTTGATTTTATGCGCAGCCGTAACGTCGACCTCAGGGAGCTTGTAAAAATAAGGGGCGAGAAAACACCTACTGTCTGGATCGTATCTAATGCATCAAATGATCAAATCGCATATGTTTATCAGGGCCCTATGCGAAAAATGGACGAGTATGAAGTGAAAATGAACGCTGCAGTTGAGTCCGATGTCGTGCATATTTGTACTGGTAGGCCTAGTTACTATCTCAAGTTGATGGAATTGTGCAAGAGCATGGGGAAGTATATCGCATTTGACCCCTCGCAGGAAATACATTATATTTGGAATGCCACTGATTTTCGCAAAGCCATCACATTTTGTGATGCTATCTTCGTTAATGATAGCGAACTGAGGCGTGCATTGCAACATTTGGAGCTCGCTGCCGTAGAGGATATTGCAAAGAGGGTGAGACTTCTCGTCAACACGAAGGGAAAAGATGGCTGTGTTGCTTATGAGGGCGGCATAAGGAGGATCACGGTTCCATCCTTTGATACCGATAAGATTGTCGATCCAACTGGTGCAGGAGATGCCTTCCGAGCCGGTTTTTATGCGGGCAAGTTCAGAAAACTGCCTTTAGAATCGTGTCTCGCTGCCGGATGTGCAACCGCCTCCTTCATCATTGAGGCAAAGGGCACTTTGACCAATATTCCGAGTTGGGACGATGTTGAGAAGAGGATGGAGCGAATATTGCCTAAGATAAGAGTAGATGATATATCATGAACCTCCTGCCTGGCAAAGGGGACTACATTTCTTTTTTTCATTAAAAATCTTATATCACGGCAAGACGCAATCATCGAAAAGTTTAAACACAAATAAACTGTAATGGGGACTTGGTGAATAAATGGCTGTGGGTTTTGTTCTGATCAGCACGGCACCCGCAAAGGAGCACGAAGTTTATAACGAACTACTAAAAGTCAAGGAGGTTGTAGAACTTCATCCGCTGTTTGGAGAGTATGATTTGATCGCTAAGATCGAGGCGGAAGATTTTAACCTTCTTGGTCAGGTCGTCGTCGACAAGATCAGATCGATCCCCGGCGTAATCGATACAAAGACGCTTACGGGCATCAAGTTCTAAGAAAGGTGATCGAATGGAATGGGAAGGTTTCTTGACAGTGCTTTTGTTGACATTTGGATTGTTCATGGTTTTGGCAGGAGCATTCACAGCCTACTTCGGTAGCGGCAAGAGCAGGGCAATTGGAGTTGCGTTACTCATAATTGGTCTTGTAGTCGGCATCGTATGGGTGTATCTCGCTGGCTTTACAGATCTAGTAAATGTCTGGGTTGCCGATGTCGTCTGGGAAGCATTTGTCAACATTCTTGCTGCAGTCATTGGTGCACTCATCGCTGTTGGCATATTCCTATTGGCGATCATGAAATCTTAGGCAAATATAATTCCCTTCTTAATTTTACAATACAATTTTTGGCAAAACTCTTTCCCTCTTCATTATTCTTTCCCTCTTCATTATAAATTTTCTTTTGATCTTGATTTCGAAATACTTTTATTCTTAAAATTTAGTGAGTGAGTCATGCCCGATGTTACCATACTGCTAGGAAGCAAGAACGACCTGATGATCGGAGAAAAAGCGCTTGAAATCCTAAGGCGTTTTGAAGTGAGCGCTGAACTGCTCATAGCATCGGCACACCGGACACCCGATCGTTTAAAAGAAATTGTGACAAGAAGCGATGCTAAAATTTTCATTGCTATTGCTGGGCTCTCTGCGGCCTTGCCCGGAGCAGTGGCTGCCCTGACTACGAAACCGGTTATTGGCGTTCCTGTAAGTGGAAAAGTCAATTTGGATTCGATACTCTCCATAATCCAAATGCCGCCTGGAATACCAGTTGCGGCTGTAGGGTTGGACAGGGGAGAAAATGCCGCTCTGCTAGCCCTGGAGATCCTCGCACTATCAGATGATCGAATACAGAGGAAGCTGGTCGATTACCGAAGGGAAATGGCCAAGCAGATCGAGATCGATTCGCAGGAGGTACAGCATTAATGTTCGATGTGGAGAAATTTGTCGCCGAAAAGGTAGAGGAATTGTCGAAGATAATTCAAGGAAAAGCGATTATTGCCTGTTCAGGAGGCGTCGATAGCACTGTTGCAGCTGTTCTTGCAAGTAAGGCCGTTGGCAATCGTCTCCTAGCTGTATATGTAGATACTGGACTCATGAGAATGGGGGAGAGCGAGACCGTTGAGAATATGCTCTCCCGACTTGGCATTAATCATAAAATCATTGACGCTTCTGGTGAATTTTTCAGCGCATTGAAAGGTATTGTCGATCCAGAAAAGAAAAGGAAAATTATCGGTGAAAGATTCATTAGGGTGTTTGAGCAAGCTGCGGAAGAATATGGCGCTGAGTATCTCGTTCAGGGGACAATAGCACCAGATTGGATTGAAAGTGGGGATAGCCTACGGGACACCATCAAGACGCATCATAACGTTGGTGGTTTGCCATCTGATATGAAGTTGAAACTTGTGGAGCCTCTACGCGATCTTTACAAGGATGAAGTGAGAAAAGTCGCAAGATATCTAGGAATTGAGGTTTCAGAACGTCAGCCGTTTCCAGGACCGGCTCTCGCGGTGAGGATCATTGGGGAAGTTACACGTGAATCTGTGGAAATTGTGAGAAAGGCGTGCGCGATCGTTGAGGAGGAGATCGAAAGAGCAGTTGAAAATGAAAAGATGATGAAACCTTGGCAGTATTTTGCAGTTTTGCTTCCAGTGAGATCTGTTGGCGTTCAGGGTGACAGGCGTGCATATGGCAGAACTGTGGCAATAAGAGCCGTTGACTCAGTCGATGCGATGACTGCCACTTATTCGAAGATTCCACATGACGTTCTCGAAAGGATATCCCAGCGTATTGTTAACGAAATGAAAGACAAGGTGAATAGAGTGGTTTATGATATAACTGATAAACCTCCGGCGACAATTGAATGGGAATAGCTAGCGCTTATCATATTTCAGCAGGATGCGATCAATTTCATTCCAGTTAGAAATTCTATCATCGGGCTTGATAGAATCATCATGTTGGTAAAATTTCGATTCTTTCAAAATTCCAATCATACCAACATTCTTTGCACCTTTGATGTCGGCTTGCAGCGAGTTGCCTACAAAAATTGCATCTTCAGGTCTTGAATTCAAATTAGACAGTGCTATCTTGAAGATTTTTGGATTAGGTTTTCTCAGACCGACATCAGTTGAAAAAACAAGATCATCAAAGTATACATCAATATTGTAATGATGCATATCTTTTAAAGGGAACTCCGAGGGCAACCCCCAGGCCACGTCCGATATGAGACCAAGTGCGTACCCCAATTCACTAAGCCTTTCTAGCATCTCCTTTGTGCCAGAAATCAACCGGCGATCTTCCAGCAAAGTTTCGTAAAATGCTGTAAGACTCCGCTCTATGAGGCCTTCATCGCCATCACAACCATATTGGCGAAAGCACCGATTGAGAATGTCAGAAAGGGGTATCTCAATCGATCTCGCCAGCTTGATCTCTCTTGCCTCAGCCAGTAAATTGCCGAGGCAGGAACAGAAATTATCTTCTTCAACTCCAAGTCCATAATCCTCTTTCATAATTCGATAAACTCTCCTTATCGCCTTACACTCGGGCTCTTTCCAATCGTGATAGTAGTCAATTAGCGTATGACCCAGGTCGAAAAATATCGCTTTCACGATGTGATTCATGTAAGATTTCTCTATTAATAATATCGTTTGGTTTTTCAAGTTACTTCGATCACTTATTGAGAGTTTGTGTTTATCCTGGCAATAATTTCTTTCAAATCGTGTTTTGCATCTGATTCCAAATATATATCTCCCAGTAGATAACACAATTGAATGCATACGGTACACATATGTTGATTAGGAGGCTAAACATCCCTTAAATACAAAGCATATGTTTTACACGTCGATGAAGGTGTACGTCATTGACAATGGAGGACAATGGACGCATAGGGAGTGGAGAGTTCTCAGATATCTTGGTGTCGATTCAATTATTGTTCCGAATACGACGCCTTTTGAAAAGCTGGGCAATGCAGATGCCCTCGTTCTTTCTGGCGGTGCGCCGCGCGTTGCGCTCGACGCTGATCGAATGGGCCGTAATGGTGAATATCTGGAGATGGCCGATTTTCCAATACTGGGAATTTGCGCGGGCATGCAATATATGTGCATGAAATTTGGCGGTAGGACTGAGCCTGCGAGAGTTCCAGAATTTGGCAAGACGATCATTTATGTGGACGATGCGGACGATTTATTTACAGGACTCCCAAATCGTTTTACAGTTTGGGAATCTCATAACGATGAGGTGACGGCGGTACCAGATTCGTTCGAAGTTTTGGCCCACTCAGATAATTGTCCAGTTGAAGCTATCAGAATGAAAAAGAAACCTATATACGGGCTCCAATTTCATCCAGAAGTCGAACACACCGAATATGGAATGGAAATTTTCCGTAATTTTCTTAGAATCGTTGAAGGATGGAAAAAATGAACAGTGAGGACATCGCTGCAATAAAGGATGCGCTAGAACGAGTGCGGAAGGACGAACCATTCGAGAAAACTCTTGGCCGGGTACTTCGCAGAAATGGACGCTCATTTGATGACTATCTCAGAATCATAGGGGAGTTGCGGGAAATTGCAAGAAAGAAGAAAATGTCGCTTTACGAAGCTGGAAATTTATTGACCAAGGGACTAAATGAAGGCGAGTATGATCACTAAAACGATCATAGCAATGGCGAGCAGCATCGCAACAATGACCATCCTCGGCTCAGATCCAAAAATGATTGGCACTGGACCGATTAGTACAACTCCCGCCCCCTTAGTTTTTATTGCTCTCTTTTCCAGACCCTCTTTCCATTTGTCATCGTCATTGGAAAAGTCTTCAAATTTGTCGTGTTTTTCCCTAGAAATCCAAGAGGTTTTTGACAAATTCCTTTTTGATAGATCTTCACATCCGTAAGGACTCATGAAAAATGCCAGGATTAGGATGAGAAATCCGAAAAAGATGATAATGATCGCAGCAGAACCTAGTGCTCCTGAACCATAGATAATAGGGAAAATGAGGAAGAGCGCTACGTGTAGCTCTCCAATTAAGAGGGCCGCCAAGACCAGTGCTAAACCAATTATAACCATTGAAATGGATATGAATTGCAGGAATCTTCGTAGCTTCACGCTTTTTCAAGAAAATTGATCGTTAATTAAACTTTCTACGGGAGAACACGAATTATCTCCAGATTATGATTGAAAAAAAACGAACCCAGATTATCAAAAAAACAAAAATATTCTAATACCTGTGGAGATTCCATGCAGCGACAAACGATAGCCCCTTTCTGACAAGTGCTTCTGCAGTCTTGTTCACCGCATCGTGTTTGTCGAGGTAATTCCTTTCTAATAATGGCATATGACCGGATTCTATGACCTCTTTTTTATCCCTGAAGTAGTCGAGGATGTCTGATGGGTGCTCTCTCATTTTCTCTACATCTATCTCCCCGCCCTCATGTTTCGCAGCAATATTCGGAATATGGTCGGCGACTGCGAGAAGATCATCTCTGCGATTGTATGGTTGCCTCACGATACTTTTCCAAGTTTCAGTTATGTGATGTTCAATTCTTACCGCTTTTTCAAGGCCGAGCTCCCGGCGAATGTATGCGGTCTTTTCCAACGTATCAACATTGACAGAGTTGCTGAGGTTGAAACCAACAAGTGGAGTTGTACCATCTGGTCTTGAAAATAGCTTCGCCGTCATGAGCGTCCATAAGACCGAATATGGGTTGTCATTTCCCATGAAAACTGATATTTTGAATTCCATGTCAATTCCGAGTCTATGCAATATGTATCCTAGCAAAACGGTACCAGGGTTGACGTTCAATACCTGTTTGATTCCATAATTCGTGTAATAGTAAAGGAATTCATCGATGTATTGTAGCGCATGTTCGTTCGGCTGTCCAACCCCGCCAAAGTAACCAGTTATGGTTTCAGGACCACCGAGATGAATATTTGAACCATCGGTACCTCTAGTGTCTAAAGTTTCGACGTAAGAAGCACCTATAATCTGCATCGCAGCTGCTGTTGCTATAATGTCACCCTGATCAGCTTCCTGCTCCTTCATTTTACGAACCCGAATGTATCTCGACGGCATGATTTCTCGATTTCTTATTGCTTGTTCCGCCTCAGCAATAAGCCATGGGAAATATTGGAGAGCACTTATTTCGAGAACTACGGGGAATCTCTCGTTGAATGATACCATGTCTGCCTTTTCACCAATCACCTTTTTCCTGAATTCTCGAATGGAAATGAATTTACCTTCATCCCTGACCTGCATCAACCATTTTAGATCTTTTAAATAAGGCGAGTTAATTGCCTCAAGTCGCTTAAACATAAACTCTAGACTTCTGGCTCGACGTGCCTTTTCATTTATTTCCTCTGGAGTGCCATATTTTTTGATAATCGAAAGAATCGCATTAACCAATTTATTATTGGGGTCCATGAGAAATTTGTTAATTTCTGACAACGCATCGCTTGAAATCTCTAACCGCCTCCTCAGTTCCTCCATGAGATCTACCTTCATCGATCTTGTAATTCTACTTTTTTTGCTAACAGGTTGTACTTATAATTTACTCGGTTCCTGAAAAATCTTCATATGTACTTGGTAGCAAGCGTTAAAGTCGAGATAATGCAAATTTTCTAAATATTCACGTCGAGCCAATGCATATGGCATTTCATACAGTATTAGCTGCAACGTTTCTCCCTTCTCAAATTCTAGCCTTGCATTCTTCGCAGAGGACATACGATATATCAAGAACCCCATTGCTTCACCATCTGCGGGTCTATATGGTATTCCGACCTTTTTCTGTGATAATGTTTTTATTTTGTGAACTTCATTGTGGATCTGGTGCTAAATTGACCTCCCTGAGCAGTGTGGTTAAAGAAATATTGAGTTCAAGGGAGTTTCAAATAATTGAGGAAGTAGATAGGATCATTGGCAAAAAAGGCCCTATCGAAATTGCTTTCTTGCTGCTAGATGGAAAGGAAGATGAAAAAAGGATTCGTAAATTCGCCAGCGATCTAAGTGGATTTAAGGGAAAGAAAGTCATTGCGTCACTTAACCCAATCTCGGAGGTGACGGTCCAAGCCATAGACCCGTCAGTAATCATTTGGGACAGAGAAGCCATTGCTAAAGAGATTGGACGCACGCGCATCGAGAAGCTTCTGGGGGAACACGATCACGGGCTCATCGATGAATTAATCGCGGATGATTATCCACAGATTGTAGCTCCAGAAATTCTTGAGGAAATGCATGGCTCAGAATTAAGTGAAAGAATCATCAAACCAGTTATAAGCATCGAAGACGTAAAGGAGATATCTAGACAAACTGTTGGTGGTTTTAGGTATAGACTGGAATTAGTGCCATATTTTGTATATCAATATTCATGCGACCTTTTTTTGGACAAGATCAAAGTGGGTGCTGAGCGTGGTTGTTTAGCGGTCAATGCGTTGACCGGAAAGGTGGAGTCATGGAATGAAAACGTCGATATTGTATTGTCCCTTGACCATGTATTCAAGAGATTGGAACCCACCTTTGATGCAGATGAAGCAAGGAATCTCGTCAAGAGCGAAGTCATCAAGATCCATACTCATGAGCAAGAGATCATCAGGGACACCGGCCAAATCACTATAGTTGAAAAGAAAACGGTATCGCCAAGTCCAGAAGATGTTTTGATCAAAGATATGGGTATTTTCTACATTCCCATTTGGTGTGTCGAGGGAATACACGGCGTCATGATATTGAATGCGGGAAACGGAAAAATCATTTCGGAAGATTATTACATGATATAGGTCAGGAATCTTGAACAATCGAAATAGGAATTGTTCATTTCCCTCAGTTTGAATTATTTTATCGGTTATTTACTTTCGCAGAAGAATTCAGGATGTTAAGTTGCTTCATAATGTTGTTCCAGTGTGACCCCTTCCAGTAGATCTTGCCACACCGGTTGCAGCGATAGAATTCTGTCGTATTCAATATCACTCCTTGCGGAACTTCTTTTTCGACTTCTACTATTGGAACCTCACGCAATTCTCCGTTGCATAGTGTGCATCTAGTGAACTCACCGTTGATTTTCAAATCAAATTCAATAATGACTTGCTGCAATTGATCGCGAATTTCATCGCTTTTGATGCACAGAGCTCTTCTTCTTAGTCTTCTTGCTAAGTCTTTATCTCTGGTGAGTAATACCCTCTCCTCCGATAATACAAATGCTTCAATTTCTTCGTCTTTCATGCCCTTGAGGTATTCTGTGTCATAGCCTAATATGCGCAACCACCTCGATAGAGAACCCAGCATTTCATCAGTTGCAAACCTAACTTTGTTTCTTTCCATCATATACAACCTCGTACTCTAGGAGTACGCCGTTTCCTAAGCGTTCAAACGAAATGAGGTTTAAATGGATTGCCTCATGAGATAAAAACCCCTCTCCGTCCACCGGGGTTGGTGCCTCCCGGCCACCTAGAATAATATCGCCAACAAATACAAAATATCTATCGACAAACCCTCCTTTAAAAAATGACCATATAGTCTCGCCGCCCCCCTCTACAAGAAGTAATCGGACTCCTTTGTTATAGAGATATGAAAGAAGCCGTCTTATATCCACCCTCTCCTTGCCAAATCTGACCACCTCAGCATTTTTCCAAGTTTTCTGGCAAAACTCCGTTGTTACGATGAGTGTGGGTGCACAGCCATTGAGAACTCTCGCATTCTCTGGAGTTCGCCCTCTTGAATCGAGAACGACTCGCAGAGGATTGCCCCCCTTCGGTGTGCCTTTTACAGTAAGATGAGGGTCGTCTGCAAGGACGGTTCCGACGCCTACGAGAATCGCATCGCACGATGCCCTCAATTTTCTAACTCTTTCTAGGTCTTCCTCAGAGGAAATTCTTACCTGCCTTCTTTCTCTTCCTGCGATCTTGCCATCAGCTGTCATTGCGCAGTTCACAATAACGAAAGGTCTCATCAGGCGATTCATGATCTAAATGCCTGATAATATTTCCGCTCCCCTTTCCTGAAATGGCTCAAGACTTGTTGATTTGTTGTGCTACATGCGCATCAAGCACGAGAATTCCCAATTATTAAGTATCTTGATTTGAATTTTAACATCAATGGATGAAATTAGAGTCGTTGAGCTCAAGGAAATGGATTTGAGAGGCGCTTACGTGATAGACGGCTTTCCAAGCGTCGGACTAGTGGGCTCGATTGCTGCAAACTATCTCATTAAGACACTGCCACTAGAGCTTATCGGCGTGATTGACTCGGAGTTTTTCCCAGCGATATCCTGGGTTAAAGATGGTACACCCTTTGGTCCTGTAAGGATCTATGGCGGTGAAAGCGGTGAAGATAAAGTTGCTATCTTCGTATCTGAATTCCAGCCACCTGTTAATCTTATTAGATCTTTGGCAACGACGATGATGGATTGGTTCGAAGATCATAAATGCGGTATGGTGATTTCGCCAGAAGGTCTGATAGTGCAGACAGGTTCTGATGAAAGCGAAAACGTGGCTGATTCAAAATCTGGGAGCGATGCCCTTAGTCGAGTATGGGGTATAGGATCCACCGCTAGAGCAAATGAAATACTAAAAAGCAACGGAATTCAACTTTTCGAGAATGGAGTTATAGTTGGTCTTGCGGCCACATTGTTGAATGAAGGCGTCTACCGGGATCTGGACGTGTTGCTTCTTCTTTCCGAAGCCCGCGCTGATTATCCAGATGCAAGAGCAGCAGCAGCGGTTACGGCCGCAATCGACAAAATCCTCCTTCATACAGAAATCGATGTAAGGCCGTTGCTCGATGAGGCCGTGGCGATCGAGGAGAAACTGAAGGAAATGTATAAGAGAGCTGGTAAAAAGGAAGAACTATCCAGAATGAGATCGATTATGTACGGTTAGGGACGACAGTAACTTTCCATCTGTTCTGTGTTTTTTGCAGTTGAAATCTTGCGCCAGTAAATTTCTCAATCAGCCAAATCTGTGTCTCGAGATGTTTTGTAATATTCTTTACGAAGAACTGCGAACGATCCTCAGAAAGTGCTAGATAAGCCAATATTTGGTCTGCGGCATGGATATCGAGCGTTCCCATACCATTAATTTCTTCTTTTAGATTCCTTGCCGCCTCTAAGCCAACGGCTTCTGCTGGGACTCCTCTTTCTCCAAGTGTATCAGATCCAAGAACTGTATTCTCAAAGTTCGCTGCTATGCAAATGCCCGCACCAGTGGATATGCCAGTCGAGGACTCCGTTAATATTTTAGCATCAGATATATCAATTAACGCTTTCTTTGCCGAGAGAGCCATGCGCCGTGAAATGTGCTCTGGAAGATTCTGTGAAAAGCAGATACCTGAGATTTCGGATAAGGTTCCGCGATCATCCAAATGAAGGGGTTTGAACTTACTTGTTGGCGTTACTTCAACGACGACTCTCCCACCACCCTCTGGGTAAAAGCCTCTCGACACTATGCTCAATTTTGCCTTTATTCCAATTTTCTCAAGAAGTGGAAGAAAGACGAGTTTGTAGTAATCGATCGATGGCGACCATTTGACATTTGTACCTCCAGAGATCTCGAGCACTGTTTCCGCCTCAGCGAGGGAAGACGGCAAAAGGCATGCTTGCATCACGAGCGTTATGCTCCCTGCAGTTCCTACGTCTATTTTGTATCGACCGCCTCGGATAGTTCCAGGATGAAAGATCAATTCTTTCGAACCTGCCAAAGCGCCACCGATCTCTGCATTCGAAATTGTTGCGACACCTTTAACAGCAGCTAGATGCTGTGGTGCTAGACCTGGATTAGGTCTTCCTGCCCTTATATTGAAAACTCTAACTTCTTTTTTGGTGAGAGCAGAGAGTGCAACTGCCATCCGCAGTAACTGTCCCCCCCCCTCGCCGTAAGATCCATCTATCTCAATCATTCGCCCACCATCTGCTGCAGCTCAATTTGACTAGACAATCGGGTATTTTTTTCTCTTATTCTTGTGATTATCTTCCAGGATTCCATGGCTATAGTCGCAATTGAGCCAAATATCAAGACTATTACCCATTCATCTATTCCTATGGGAACAGTCTTAAACGCAGAGTTCAATGGATATATGTAAATTACAGCAAGCTGCAGAAGTGCAGAAATTATGAATGCGTATAGGACTTTTGGATTTGAACGGATGCCTAATTCCTTTATTGTTTTTCTTTCAGATCTTGCTGAAAATGCGTAGAATAATTGCGAGAAAACTATGGTGCAGAAAGCAACTGTTCTCGCATGAACGATATCGCCAGTATCATAGTACTCGAGGAAAAATGCAAAATTCGTGCTGATGGCCATTATGATGCCCACGGTCACAATTCTATACGCCATATGCCTAGTGATCGGCTTTTCCCGGGGATCGCGAGGCAGTCTTTCCATAACATCATCTGCAATCGGCTCCACGCCGAGACTTAGTGCTGGTAGTCCGTCTGTAACGAGATTCATCCACAGGATCTGGATTGGCAAGAGGAAGGGCAGGAATGCCGGATCGGCGAGGGCAAGTGTCGCAATGAACATGGCTGCCACTTCGCCTGCGTTGCAAGAAAGCAAATATTCAACAAATCTTTTGATGTTATCATAGATTCCCCTTCCCTCTTCAACGGCATGAACAATTGAGGCGAAGTTATCATCGGTCAGAACCATCTCAGAAGCTTCCTTCGAGACGTCGGTACCAGTTATTCCCATGGCAACTCCGATATCAGCCTTCTTGAGTGCGGGTGCATCATTGACTCCATCGCCAGTCATCGCGACGATTTCACCGTTCCTTTTTAGTGCCTCGACAATTTTTACCTTGTGTTCTGGTGCGACCCTTGCGAAAATTGACACTTCTTTTACTCTTTTGGACAGCTCCTCTACACTCAGTTTCTCGAGCTCACTTCCTGAGATGACCTTTGGATCCAGCGTATCGGCAATTCCCATTTCCACGGCTATTGATTTTGCCGTGAGTTCATGATCTCCCGTTATCATTATAACTCTAATGCCAGCATTTTTGGCCTTCTTCACAGCTTCAATGGCTTCTTTCCTTGGGGCGTCACTCATTCCAACAAGTCCGAGAAAGATGAACCCACGTTCAATTTGGGTATCATCCCTTTCAAAATCCTCTATTTCCTTCATCGCAATTGCAAGAACGCGAAGTGCCCGAGAGGCCATTTCATTATTCTTGTCCATTATCTTTTTCTTTTCCTCGTCTGATAAATCCACAATTGTACCGTCGACGTATCTTTTGCTGCAAATCGCGAGCGTAGATTCCGTAGCCCCCTTCAAAAAGGCAAAGATTCGATTCTGTCTCTCGTGAACCGTTATCATTCTTTTCTTCACGGAGTCAAAAGGCAATTCGTAAATCCTCGGAAACTCTTCATTTAGCTTAGATAAATCTATACCTGCCTTTTTTGCCATCACAAGTAAAGCACCTTCAGTTGTGTCGCCCCTTATCGACCATCTATTTTCTTCAAAAACTAGAGACGCGTCGTTGCATAATGCTCCAGCTGTGATAAGCCACTTTAGATTTTCAACCTCTTGGGGGCTTATTTTTTCTCCATTTTTTGTAAATTCACCTTCGGGCGTGAATCCTTCTCCAGTGACCTGAATCGTATCGCCAATCCATATCTCACGAACGCTCATTTCCCCTTTTGTAAGAGTCCCTGTCTTGTCTGTACAGATCACTGTCGCACTACCTAGACTTTCTACTGCTGGTAATTTTCTAATGAGAGCATTTCTGCTAGCCATCCGTTGCAATCCAAGTGCGAGGCTGATAGTAACGACGGCTGGTAGCCCCTCAGGAATAGCTGCAACCGCGAGACTCACTGCGGTAAGAAACATTTCTTCAACTGCGACGTTTCTAATGAGGCCAACGATGAAGATAAAAATAGAAACACCAAGAACCATAAAGCCTAGTTGCTTTCCCAAATTCGCAAGTTTCTTTTGAAGGGGAGTTTCCGATTCCTCTTCTTGTATCATGTGTGCAATTTTTCCTAGTTCTGTGTTCATACCCGTAGATGTCACAACTGCGATACCCCTTCCGTATTCGATAGTTGAGCCAGAAAATACCATGTTTTCTCTGTCGCTTATGTACGTATCTTCATCCAAAACGATACCAGCATCTTTTGAGGCCGGCATGGACTCCCCTGTCAGGGAAGCCTCGTTTACCTTCAGGTTAATCGATTCTAGTAACCTCCCATCAGCAGGAATTTTGTCTCCCGTTTTCAGAATTATGATATCGCCAGGAACCAAGTGACTTGAAGGAATATCCTTTTCCTTTCCGTTTCTAATGACAGTGGCATCAGGAGATGCCAATTTTTTCAGTGCTTCAAGAGTTCTTTCTGCTTTATATTCTTGAACAAAGCCGAGAATTGCATTTAAAATGACGATAACCATTATTACTGTAGCATCAAGCCATTCTTCCGAGGAACCTTTTAGGGCTCCGATTGTCGCAGAAACCACCGCTGCAATTACTAAAATGATGACCATGAGGTTTTTGAACTGACTGGCAAAGATCTTAAGTGGGGAAAGAGCGTCACTCCTTACAATCTCATTAAAGCCATATTTTTCCAATCGCGCCCTTGCCTCCTCTTCACTGAGACCCTTTTCAGCATCGGTATCAAGGGCGGAGACCACATCTTCTCTTTTGAGGGAATGCCAAGTCAAAGCCATCAATAAGGGGAACATCTCTTAGCCCAAAAATATACCGATCTAATGGATGGAACTTCAAATCCTAGATAAAGTGATTCATTCTGAAAATCTGGGCTTGTATCTGAGATAAGGCCTTTTTATACCTCAGTGTAGCTTCTACTGTGGTTTTTTCTCTTTTATAAATTTCCTATGTATCGCTTTACTGTTAGAAGATAAGCTGGAAATTTATTAATATCAGCCTATCCAATATAGCGTCGGAGGGATGCACTCTTGACGCGCTTACTTCAAAAGAGCGACAGTCAGTTTATTCATGCGAATCAATTAGCCAATCAACTTCGCCTTGTTCAATCTTCTGCAGGTTTAAGAAAAGCCAAAATGGAACCCGAAGGCTTGCACCATGTCGCAGAGGAATTATGCTGACCCCTGATAATATGATGCTTGAGATCGGCGCCATAATGTTAATCGCATTCATCGGTGCCGCAATTGCATCCAGGTTGAGGCAAAGCGTCATACTGGGTTATATACTTGTAGGCATTCTTATCGGACCACACATACACATTCAAATCGGTCCAGTTGTTTATACTGGCATAATCAATGATACTACAATAATCGATTTTCTTTCTCATCTTGGTCTCATATTGCTTATGTTTTTCATAGGTCTTGAATTTTCATTCAGCAGGGTGAAACGTACCAAATCTGCTGCTGCAATTATTGCGATGTTTAATTTGGGAATCAACATGTTTGTTGGGATTGTGCTTGGCACAGCTCTAGGTTGGCCAATTATCGATACTATATTTCTTGCGGGTATAATTTCGATGAGCAGCAGTGCGGTGGCAATGAAGTCAATAATCGAGTTGAAGCGATTGGCAAATCCGGAAACAGAATACCTCATAGGGATTTCCGTAATGGAAAGCTTTCTTTCAATGATTCTGCTGACGATTATAGCCGGATTGATGATAAAAGATGGATCTGGCTCGCTGAATCTTACCTCTCTTGCGTTCGGTATCATTGCCTTTTATGTGTTCTTTGTCTTCCTTGCAATTATTGTCATTCCCAGAACACTCAACCACCTCAGAAAAATTAAGAGCGATGAACTCTTCGTTTTATTTGCTTTAGGAATTGTATTCCTAGCGGCAGCATTTGCAGAGCTGCTTGGTGTCCCTGCGATCATAGGTGCATTTTTCATTGGGATGGTTTTCGCAGAAACGAAAGTCTCTGAACGATTTCATGAGAAAATAGTCCCGTTCAGAGATGCCTTTGTGGCAATATTCTTTGTATCGTTTGGAATGTTAATCAATCCAGCGCTTTTCACTGATATATGGTGGATGGTTATTCTAGCTGTGGCATTAGTAATCATTAACGATCTCTTTTTGACGGCAACGATCGCATATTTACTCGGCTTCTCTTCGAAAGCCTCCGTATCGATAGGAACTGCCCTTTGCGGTAGGGATGCAGAATCAGTAATGTTTGCAAGTGTTGGAAGTAAGGCATTTGGCGCAACCAAGGGGGCAATTCTCTACCCCTTTGCTGGGGCATTATGCTTCATAACGAGTGCAATAACGCCTTTACTTATGAAAAACTCATTAAAACTCGCTGATAAGATCTCAAAGATTATTCCGGATTTCGCAAAACACAGTGGTGCGCTAATATCTCGCACCCTTTCGAAACTCATAATTCCGAGAGCATTTCCAATCCGGAGAAAGACGAAAATAGCCATGATTATACTGGTATCGAATTTTATAGCACTTTGCGCGATCATTGTGACAAGGGGTCTTGAACATATTATTGCCTTCCTCATCGGCTTAGCATGTACAGCAACCCTCCATGTTGTGATCTCATCAGAGGTTCGTAGCATAGTAAGAAACGCAAATTATTCTAATCTCAATGCATCAACAAGAGACAGCATATTGATCGCGAATTTCGTATCGTCTTTTGTTTCAGGCGGTTTCGTGACGATGATGTGTACCGCATTCTTTTTTACTTACTACTGGGCTCTTTCTCCCATGGCTCTTCTTATATATTTCATCTGGGTCCTCATCAGAATGAAGAACACTTACGGAAAAATTATGACAAAGCCGATGATCTATCCATATCCAAATAGGTGAGTTGGCATTAGAAAACTTAAAACCACACTACGGTTAGTAGATTAGCATATTGAAATGGCGTATGAACATTGATTGGAATTATGCCATTATCATCACACCCTGAACTGCAAAGTTACCCTTCATAACAGAGACGAATAAGGGTCATTTTACACGCCGAAGTGTGTTGCGATATTTATCTCGAATCTCGCCACTTTCAAGAGCGCCTCCTCATCGCGATCCTATTTCGTAACTCCTGACGGGTTATCGAAAATCCATTGAAATTGTGGCGGACAAGATTAATAAATGTAGAGAACTGTTAAGATAATAATATTAAAACGAGGAGGATTAAATTTGGCAGGCTCGATTTCAAAATGGCTCAAATTCATGTTTGCAAGGGATCAGGAGTGGTTGATCAGGGAAGTGATAAAACCTGGCGAAGAAATTCTGTACATTGTAGAAAATTGCAGAATAAAAGATATAAGGCCTGGTAAAATGCAGAAATCCCCAGTCGGCTTGATGGTGGCTACCGATAGGAGGGTATTACTGTTTATTCCTCGATTATTTGAGGAGTTCAAGATTGAAGAATATCCTTATGATCAAATCACATCGATTGGATTGTGTGAAACACCATATTTCAGCGGATGTATTGATCTTGAGTCGAACAATGTCAAGAGAACAATATTCTGGATAAATCCTAAATCAGAGGCTGAAGAAATGGTGAGAGTTATCCGCGAACGAGCGAAATTAAACAAGTAAACAAGAATTGATATTTAACCGATGCAACTCAACTGATGCATAGATTTTTTGGATTGTGTAAAGCATTGACCTAAGTTCTCCGCTATTACTCATAAAGAAATTATAAAAAATGTATAAAAAAAAGGAAAAAGGTTGATGTTAAGGTTTTACCAGACCCAACCCATTCCCAGTGCCAGGCTGGCGTACAGCAGTGAGAACAGACCACAAGCTACAACCAACCATGCGCCTAGGAATTTAAGTACGGGCCACTTTGTTAGGTTCGCGGCTGCGGTTGCAAACAAGGCGACGACCCATGTGAAGTTCATTGCCTGCCAGAACCAGCTGCCCCAGAAGTACCACTGGAAGAAGAGCGCAGTCAAGCCCATGTATAGGGCAAGCCAACCTTGGCTTCTTCCGTCCCATCCGTTAAATGCGTGGAATCCAAAGGATGTCAGTACCAACCCATAGATAATTGGGCATATGATGTATAATGCAGCTGTTGTTGGTACGTTGACGAAGACATCCGGATCGATTATTGAGTTCGATGGGGCATATACAGCCAGGCTGATGAATGCTGTCAGCGTCGCCGCGATACCGCCTAGCGCTACAACAAAACCTCCGCCCTTTCCGTCGCATCTCCCAAGGCACAACCAACCGCCTACAAAACAGGAGATGCCACAGAACCACATGACGCAGGTTATGGGCACTAGCATGTTGAAGGCCATTCAGTTTCCTCCTTTCACACAGTCCCCCACATTAAGGTGTGTGTAATTTGTAATCTGAAAGGAAATATATAGACTTTTCCGATAAAACCCGAAAAATTTGTGCATTTGCAGCCTTGCTGGCTAGTAATTCAAATTTTCAAAATTAAAGGAATTATAAACATCGTAAACAATATATATTAAAAAACAAATTCAAATTGGCAATTCTTTTAGAGAACTTATCTTCAGAATTGATGAGCTTCGTTTTGATTAGGAAATTCATTCTTGTTGCAACAGTTTTTTCATTGAGATTCGAGCTTATTTGACTGCGCTTAATCTTCAATCTAGATATCGATCAATCAAAAGAAATCATGTCGAGTATTTATGAAATAGCTGTTGATGAGAAATAAGTGCGGCTGCCGGGATTCGAACCCGGGTTTGAAGCTTGGGAAGCTCCAGTCCTAACCACTAGACTACAGCCGCTTATAGACTGATTGCATTTGACCAATATTTCTTTTACCCGTGGCTCTAAGCTGATATTTTCCACATGAAGACCTTCAGAATAGTTAGCTTACGGTTTCCAACTGGCTAATTATGTTCCAAATCAGAGTTCTGCCATGGAGGGGAATGTTAGGATCATTCGCAAGTTCATCAAGAATGAAAATAGCACTCGCCGCTCTTACATCGAGTGCTTCATTCTGCTGAAGAAGACGCTCTTTCGCCTGCGTTGCTCCCCTTCTAATATTCCTCGGAACAGAAGTATCTTCAGCCAACTGATCAAGAATTTCAATGATTTGTTTGAGCTTTGCATTTTGATCCATCCAAACACCTCCTTCACCCTGATATTCGCTGAGATCATTCTTTTGGGGACTCAGAGTCCGAACCGTTTTGTTGTTCGGTCTTCATCTCGCCCCTTTCTTTGAAAGTCATTACGACCATCATCGTCTTTATTTCTTTTATTCCACGGATGTTGGCAATCTTCTCTACGAGAAAGCGTTTGAGCTGATTGTAATTTTGAAATTTCACTTTTGCAATGATATCCGCATCCCCAGTAACGAGAAATACATCCTCGACCACTTCATATTCGGATAAACACTCTGCTATCGCATCCGCTTCTTTTGTATCGATTTTTAGATTGATTAATGATGTTACCTGGTCATCACCGTAGTAGCTCGACATAACGCTATCATAATCCGGCTTCCCTTTGTCCTGCAATAAAACACCTCCACTCATCTATTCGGAGACCGCCCGTAAACTTTTGTGACAGATTTTGTTGCCTCTTGACCCGACGCGACGCAGAGGAAAGAAGACCCTAGCCCGTGGTTTCGAATTCTTCCTGAAGGTCTATTATCACTTGTTCGAGTACTTCTTCCAGGCTTGAACTCCTATATTCTCTCAGACCGCCAATATCGCTTTGAACTCTTGCAACATAGGTCGTATTGCTCTTAAGAAATTCGACATTACAGAGGGTCTCTTCCATTCTTCATCCACCTCCAGCCAACATCCTAGAGAATCTCAACGTGCGCCACATGTATGGTTTGGTATATAATAATTTTTGCAATGAATTGACGTGTCGATATTAAATGAAGTTTCATTCTTCAATACGATCATTTTCAGTGACCAATTGATACTCCTTCACGAATTAACCTGAGACAAAAAAGGATATGGAATGATCATCAACTTTTCCACGTTGGTGGTGACACCAATCTATTCTATCAAGCGGTCCTCCTGAAACTGTGATCAGTCATTTCATTTACCTAATGTCATCCCGTTTAGATTGTTCATGCTCAGCATTTGACATGTTTTTCCATAAGAAATGCATCTATACCAGGTCCATAATAGTCTCTTAATATGCATTTTTGATAGAATCCAAGTTTTTCGTAAAAATACAATGCACCAGCATTCCTTGTATTAACCTGGAGGACGATTCTAGTCGAACCCATTTTGACCGACTTTTTCTCTAATGCGCGCATTAATGCCGTACCAACGCCTTTTCTCCTGAAACGAGGGAAGACTGCTATAGACACAATCATTGAATCGATAGATACTCTAGAAAAGTGCATCGTGGCATAACCCGCGACGGAGCCTTCCACTTCCGCAATAAAAGTGATAAAATTGCGATTCCTGAGGATCGCTTCGAGGAGAGACCGATCGAACCGCTCCTCGGGGCTAAAACATAATTTTTCAATAGATTCTATTTCATTGATGTTTGCAACTGATGCCTCTTTTACTTTAATATGAAGTCCGTTGTTCAAATCATTAATAGGTTCCCTGCGTCGTATTTCATTCTTGGACATGTCAAGTCCCCACTCAAGTAGTCTTTGCCCGATCAATTGTATAGCAAATTCACGGACCGAAATAAAGAGATACTTGAATGTTCTTCGTAAGCAATGGATGTGCGAGCCAGTTCCGATATCGAAGATATTTTCAAATCCTGAAGTAAACAAAAAAGTATGCATAAGGGGATGGATTTATAGAACACGCTCGAGCGGCTCGATAATATTCACTGTTATCCGGGACGCTACAGGCATCATCCAGGTCACCGCAAAGAAAGGCGTAGTTTCTGATGATGCTTTTAACGCAGCATCTTCGGCCTCGATCGAATCTTCTGTAATTGTGTTAGGAACATTGGCAGAAGATAAGAGGGCTCCGGGCGGATTTGAAATCAGAGCTCATGAATTCAAGTTGATTGGGCTCGCGGATCCCTTTCCCATCACGGAATACCAGAGTGAAGAATTGCTACTTGACAAGCGGCATCTTTGGATTCGTTCCAGAGAGCAGAATGCCATTATGAAAATTAAGGCCACGGCACTTGAAGGCGCAAGAGAATGGTTAAAAGAGAATGACTTTGTAGAGGTAACGCCGCCAATTTTCACAACAAATGCCTGTGAAGGCGGAGTAACTCTATTCAAACTAGATTATTTTGGAAAGCAGGCATATTTGAGTCAAAGCGCTCAGATGTACCTTGAAGCACTCATATTTGCGCTTGAGCGGGTATGGTCTTTGACTCCGTCATTTCGCGCAGAAAAATCAAGGACACCAAGGCATCTTACTGAGTACTGGCATTTGGAACTCGAGGAAGCTTGGGTAGAGAACGAGGGTAATATGAATATTCAGGAAGAACTTGTCACGGCAATCGTTGAAAAGGTGCTTTCTGAACGCACTGAGGAATTGAAATTGCTCAACAGGAATATCGAACAATTAAAGGCAGTTTGTCCGCCTTTTAAGAAAATCAGATATGAGAAAGTTATTGATCTGTTGCGATCAAAAGGGTTCGAGATTTCCTATGGCTGCGATCTCGGTGCACCCGAGGAGCGTGCGGTAACTGAAGACGAGCTCGTCCCAGTATTTATCACGAATTATCCGAAAGAGTGTAAGGCATTTTACATGAAAGAAGATCCAGATGATCCGAGGACTTACAAATGCTCCGATCTTATCGCCCCGCAGGGTTACGGAGAAATTATCGGTGGAAGTGAAAGGGAGACTGATGTAAACAAGCTGATAGAAAGACTCGATGCCATGTGCATACCAAGAGAGAATTACGAATGGTATTTAGATCTAAGGCGATACGGAAGCGTCCCCCATTCAGGCTTTGGAATGGGGGTGGAGAGGCTAGTGCGGTGGATTTGTGGCATCGAGCATATCAGAGATGTTATTCCTTTTCCCAGGACACCTACGCGTGTCTATCCATAATCATCTCGCGAGGTGATTTTCCGGCCTAATTCAACCAGGGCTGAGTACATTTTCTCCAGAGCCCGGATTTCAACGTATTCATCCGCAACGTGAGCAAGTGACGGGCTTCCTGGACCGCATATGAATATCGATCGATTCGACGGAAGATATCGAGGCGCTTCTGTGGCATACGGAACATCTACTATTCTCGAGTTGAGATAACTCGTGAGGAATCGTGCGACGGATGAATTCGTATCCGATTCAAAAGGCTCGAGCCCATAAATCACTTCAACTTCATGGTCCAGCCCTTTCAAGCGATCTCTAATAAGCCTTTCAACGCCCGCTAGAGTTGAAGGCGAAGGAAAGCGTATGTCAATCTCTGTCTCGCATCTATCTGGGACAACATTGTCTTTAGTACCACCTCTAATGGTCGTGAAACATACTGTCATATTACTAGTTGGCCCATTCGGCGTTTCCGCAAGATCCAACAACCTCGAAAGGAGCATATGCATTTTGAAGATCGCATTCTCCCCAAGCCAGCATTGGCTCGAATGTGCGGCTTTACCTTTTGTAATCAACTTGAATCGAAAAACGCCCTTCTCTCTACAAGCCACGTTGAGATCTGTCGGCTCACAAATAATGATCGCCGGTGCCGACGTCACCAACTTATGTTTGCTCAACTCTATCGCACCGAGCATCTTCTCCTCTTCATCCGTTGTGAAGAGAATGGTACTAGGGACGTTTAATTCCTTGAGAGTTTCAGCGGCACATATCATCGCGGCTGCAGCACCCTTCATGTCTGTAGTACCTCTTCCATATACTTTGCCCCCGACAATTTCTCCTTGACTTCTCGACCAGCCGCTTCCAACAGGTACTGTGTCAAGGTGACCAGAAAACGCGATCCCGCCACTTCCCCAGGATGCAATGAGACATGGATTCGACCGGTCCCCGCAAACTGAGGTTTCGAATCCTTTATCTTTGAGCGTTTTCCTTACGAAGTCCACAATAAGCATCTTGTCTGATTGGAAATCACTTTTGATAGATAGTAGATCGAGAAGAAGTGGAAGTATTCTATCTTTCATATCAAGCCTCCTGTTGGCATTCCTTCTTCAAATGATTTGATGATCTTTTCAAGCAGGATTACGAGGTTCTTTACATCCATAAGATGAACACATTCGACAGGGGAGTGGGTATATCGCACCGGAACGCATAGAGGAACCATTACCGATCCAAATTCCTGTGCAACCGCTCCATCCGTACTGCCTCCGCTGATTCCTATCTGTATTGGTATATTCTCGCGTTCAGCGAGGTTTCTAACGAAATCGACAAATGCTGGCGATGCAATTGATTTATTATCCATATACCTCACCACCGGTCCAGAGCCAAGTGCAATTTTCTCAAGATGCTCAGGTGCACACGGAAAGTCAGTTGCAGAACAGGTATCAACCGCGATCACAAAATCCGGTCTCTCTTTTAACGCGGCTACTCGGGCGCCTCTTAATCCGACCTCCTCCTGAACACTCCAGACAAATGTCATCTTGAGTTTATCGACTCTTTCGATTTTACGGAGCACCTCTATGAGGGCTAGGCAGCCGACTCTATCGTCAAGGCTACGTGCGCACAAAACTTCGTTTCGCATTTGGATTATATTCTTGTCAAAGATGATCGGATCCATTATAGAAATACACGCCTCTTCAGCCTCCTTTTTTGATTGGCAACCCACATCGATGACCATGTCATCAGCAGATGGTACTTCTTTCATTTCTGATGCCGGATCTTTCATGAGATGCGGTGGAAGCACGCCAATGACGCCTTTGAGCTCCCCACACCTTGTATAAACGGTGACGACTCGACCAAGAAGCGTGCGATCATCGATTCCGCCGACCTTTCTGAAACGCAAAAAGCCGTTCTCTTCAATCTTCGATACGACCATTCCAACTTCATCCATATGCGCAACAAGAAGCAGGTGGTTATTCCCACTTCCAATTGTTGCATACAAGTTGCCCATCCCATCAACTCGAGTATCGCAGATCGAATCAACCTTACTTCTTATACTCTCTCTTATCCTTGATTCAAATCCAGAAACACCCGGCACCCTCAACAACTCAACCAGCTCTTCCAGCATGGAGGACTATCCCCCTCTTCTCAATTAGGGTGAATACCGTTTCACCTTGATTAATTCCCCGATTTGAAGGTCTTCGTGGTTCAGGAAAAAGGATAAGCAACGTATGAAAACAATGAACGCCAAAACCACAAACGGCTTATGAAAAATCTTCTAAAGCATTTCTTCAATTTTTTGCCTCAGTACCCTTGCAGGAATGTCTGGTAGAGAAATAAAAGTGGTTCTTCCTCCCGTTGTATCTGTGGATACCTTTGTTGTAAGAATGCCTTCATTTGACAACTCTTGTATATAGGACCAGAATTGCGTGTGGCTTCTTGGCCTCTCCCCATATTCTTCAGCGGCAATTGCATAAGCCTTCTCTGCTTCTCCTGTGGTCACATAAGCGCGATCTTTGAGTGCTCTACAAATTCCCAAGAGCACGATTTTCTTTTGCCTGTCGAGTTCCTCAATTTTTGACTCTGTTACAACGCTGTATGTGAAGGCCTTTGCCGCTCGTACATGTTCCGGTGTGACCAAATCTTCGCCCTCTTCCTCAGCAATCATACCAGATCGTTCCAACAGTTCGATTGCAAATCGTGCGTCCCCCCAATCAGAAGCAATGTCTGCTATCAGATCAACTGCATCTTCCCTTATAGTGCCAGGAAAGAATGCGAGCGAAACCCTATCTGCGATTATATCCCTCAATTCATCCCTTGTGTACTTATTAAAGTTGATAACATTTGTCCTTCGGAGCGTTGAAAGCGAAGATGTATCAAGGAGTTCGATTATTGGCTTCTGGGAAATAAGGATAAGTGAGAGAGAAGCCCGGCTTCCTAATTTTTCTTCATCGAATCGCGACAACTGATAGACCAGATCAGCTGCCCCTCGTCTGAGGAGTACGTCAACCTCATCAAGTACTACAATGAAATGAAGTTTCCGCTTCTCTAAATGCTTTTTCAAAGCGGATATCATTTCCGCTATGGATATTCCACGATCAGGGTAACCTTCGTCAAAGTGTGATACAAGACGGAGCATCACGCTAGCTTCGGTATTTCGCTGACGACAATTCACTATGATGAAATCGAGGGCCCGCCCAGCCTCATTGGAAGCCTTTGCAAAGTCTAGGCAAAAGCGTTTCGATGCAGCTGTCTTGCCAGTTCCGACGCTTCCGATCAGCAAAGCCGTTTGAGAAACGCCTTTTTCAAGCAAAGGTCTGAAAAGCATCCAGAGCTTTTGCATTTGAATCTCTCTGTGCACTAATTTTTCTGGTATATAATCGAATGAGAGCTTAGCGATGTCTTTGAAAATCTTTGATCTCTGGCTGTGCACGTCACGGTAATTCAATTTCTTTTCACCCTAATATAACCTGAGAACGGAATAATCGATAATCCTTTCTCTTCAAGTTTGTCGGCAAGCATATTCATTCCCAAGGAATCCGATGCCATGTGACCCGAGATCACGAGATTGATGTGGTACTTCTTTGCTTCATCAATGTGATTTTCTGGTGCATGCATGCATACCACTGTTCCCACGCCTGCCTGAACAAGCTGTTCATACATTTCCTTGGGGCCAGAGGTTCCACCCGTCATCTTCACTGCGATCTTTCCTGCTCTCCTGCTCTTCTCTCCGACAAAAATTTCGGGTCCAGCGTTATTACGTGCTGCAAATTCGAATTCTGGGATTGCACAAAGGATATCCAAAAGGTCTCTGATCCGCTCCGGCTTCTTCTCATCAAAGATGCCCTGGAGATATTTCTGTACGAGGTTGTCCGTCGGAGAATGTATGCACATAAATGGAATGCCAAGAAGATTGCAAGCATCGACCGTCTGGTTGAAATTTTGTGGATGAACACCCCTTTGCACCTCCTTTATCCTGGGTGCCAATATATCTTCGGCCACAGTAATCGGCACTCCAAGTCTGTTTAGCATAATCTCTTGCAAGTGCATGACGTCGAAGAAATTCGCCATTGCCCTCCCTCTTGGGTGGTGCCCAATGATAAGATCAATGCGCCTCCCGCGCTCTCTGAGCCGATCCACAAGCAGGACTTCTGCTGGTGTGATGTCAATACCCCACATGATGTTTTTGATCTCCGTTTCTGGATCACCAGCAAGTATCCGTGTGTCTGCATAAGGATTCCAAAGACGGTCCGCGTCGAACCATTTTCTTTCTTTCTCTTCCATTTTTTTGTAATTTTCTTCCACCCTTCTTAGATCAGCCCCGATTTCCTCCTTTGTTCGGGGATCTGCATCAATACCAATTTGTACTGCCGCCTTATAAATTTCAATGAGTTTCATAGGATTCACTTCTTGGTAATCTCGACGTGCATTTATTTAATCGTTGCATAGCTATTCAATCCGAGATTTCTACAAATATAAAATTGTACAGTTAATTTCGCTGCCAAGATAATTTTCAAGCGCTCTACTTCAAATTTGAAGCGGATTAGAATCTAAAGAGACTAATGAATAAGGTAGTTTGATTATCTAGATCCTTTTTGTTTTCTGATTTGGAAAAGTAAGTTTATCTATCAATGAATCATCTATGTTTTATTTGCATGTCAGCAGAAACTATCGAATCAATTCTAAAAAGCCAGTTAGGAATTCTTCACAGTGAAGATATTTTGCTGGAAGCGATGAAAGATCTCGTTCGAGATGAGATCAAGCGTTATGTCCGACAGAAAATCGATGAGAATCCCGAATTGAAGAAAGAGATCAAAGAGGCGATCGGAGAATTTGTAGCTGCTAAGGTGAAGGAAGCCTACGCTTTAGTGAAGCTAGCGAAATGCGGTGCTGAACTAGGGATTACGCTAGTTCCAAGGGACATCAAAGAAAAATTAGAAAAGGATCTTGCCTCGCTTCTCGAGCGCGAAGTCTCACGTGTTGTCGACCACATCTGAAGCAGACAAGCTAGATATGAGAATCGAGAAGAAATGGATTAAGAAGAGATGGAAACTGCAGTCGCTATCCGCTCATCCAAAGAGGGCACTAAGACCAGCTGCAGCCTCTTCTTCGCTGACTGTTTCCTCTTTCTTCTTTTCTTCCTTCTTCTCTTCCTTCTTCGGCTCTCCAGCAGCCGGTGCAGCTTGCGGAGCCGCAGGTGCAGCGGTTGATACCATCGCTGAGGCTATAGCCTCGTCGATGTTGATCCCCTCAAGGGAAGCGGTCAATGCCTTTATCCTCGCGGCGTCAGGTTCAATGCCAGCACTCTTGAGGATGTTCGCTATCGACTCCTCTGTGATCGGCTTTCCAGCGGCGTGGAGAACCATCGCACTATAGATGTATTCCATTTTTCTACCTCCTATTTATCCGAACAGGGCACTAAGACCAGCAGCGGCCTCTTCTTCGCTGGCCTTCTCTTCTTTCTTTTCCTCTCTATCCTCCTCGCTCTTCCGCACCTCACTCTTCTTTTCCGCGGAAGTTACTGCCAATTTTTGTCGCACTCGATCATCGTCGAAACCAGGAATCTTTGATGCGAGTGCGAGCATGCTTGCTTCGGCTTTTGCAAGCAGTAGCTTTATATTGTCCTTCGTCGGGAATGCCGTTGCAATGCTCAAAGCAACTCCTTCACGATAGGCTCTTGCGAGGATAGGTGTAATTGTTTGTGGAGTGGTATAAGCTATGTAAACGCCGAGGTTAATCGCAGTCCTCGCTGCCGTTACAATCATCGATACAAATTCTTCTGGGGTGATCTTGAGATCGTCCTTCTTGAACACCACTCCTTCCTCGAATGCTCCAAGCAGTTCGAGGCCGATAGTCATTGGATAAATCTCAAGCTTTGGGAGGATTTTCGCGATTTCCTCAGGAATTTTTTCGCCTTTCTTAACCAATACTTTTTCTTTCTTAATGACAACCTTTCCGCCCTCTATGCCAGCAGGTATCCCAGCTTTTTGTAATTCCCCAACGATTGGCCCGGGCTTGAATGGCGTTTCGCCCTCCTTTATAACGATATCCTCTGGAGAAATGTCACCGGGCTTCGCTGCTGCCTTTGTTCTTGTTGCCTCGATTTCTCGGAAGAGTTTAAAGGCATTCATATTCGTAGTCAACATCGCACATTGTCCAGAAATCATATTCTTAAGTTCGTGAAGCCCATTTTGCCCCTTAGACGCTTCCTCGATAGCGAGGCTAAGCAGCGTATTTCTAGTCATTACAATCTCTGCCTTTCCCCTCAATCGTCTTTTGATTTGCTGTAGTTGTGGGGCTGGAATCTGGTTTATACTTACGAGCGCAACGACCTTGCTCTTCTTCATCATCTGAACGAGATTGCCGACGACTTCTTTCTTCCACTGAGCAACGTGAGCCTGCTTGGCCATTTACTTCACCTTCTCGGAAGGTCCCATGGTTGTTTTCACGTAAGCGGACCCTATATTCATCATGCCTCGCTCAAGCTTTGATGAAACTCTCTTCAGAACTTCCTCGATGTTGTCGGCTATCTGCTCGGGCGTCATGTCGACTGTGCCGACTGGTGCGTGAAACGTTCTCTTGTCTCTGCTTCTCACAGAAATAGTCTTTCGCAAGCTTTCGATCATTGGTTTCGGATCGGCACCCGGCGGTATTGGTCTTGGCATTTTTCCACGAGGCGCCAAAACCATACCTAGGCGCTTACCAATCGTCGGCATGAGAGGCGCTTCAGCAATGAAATAGTCATATTGAGCAGCAATCCTTTTCGCTTCTTTTTTGTTATCAGCGAGTTTTGCCAGCTCTTCTGGCGTAATGACACGATCAGCAACATTCTTTGCCTTTAGAGCTAACTCCCCCCCGCCTATTACGCAGATCTTCACATCCTTACCCCGACCATGGGGGAGTATGATATCCTCTTGAATCCTGTTCTTAGGTACAGATAAGTCAACGTCCTTGAGATTGACAGAAAGGTCGACTGTCTCTCTGAAATTACGCTTCTTAGCTTTATCAAGCGCTTTCTTGACAGCCTGGACAATTGTTTTATCGGTCAATATAATGCCCTCCTGTAGTGCTAGCGAGCTGTGCTCTCCTACAGCGGTGGCTTCCTTTAACACTCGATCTCTTTATAAATCTTATGCCCCTTACTCTGCAAATTTTTCGTCGAACTTGCCTGCAATAATGTCTTTCTGGATTTCTTTCGGATCGCGATTCTCCACAGTGACACCCATCGAGACGCACACGCCGATGACTTCTAGGACTCTTTTTTTCAAGGTCTTTCCCAAAAGAGAGTCACTCTTCATATTCGCGATTTTGATGGCCTGATCGAGTGATATGTTGCCCACCTTCGTAGCCTTCGTCGACCCAGAGCCCTTTTCAGCTCCTATTTCTTTCAAAATCAGAGCTGAAGTTGGGGGCGTTCCGACGGATATCTCGAATTGTTTTGTCTTAGGATCAATGATGATCTTGACAGGGACTTTCATGCCCTCAAATGACTTCGTCTTTTGGTTAATCGCGTTTACGATCTGTATAACATTTACTCCAAGCGGTCCTAGTGCAGGACCGATCGGAGGTCCAGGCGTAGCCTTTCCACCATCAACAAGCACTTCCACAGTTTCAACCATGCAATTCACCTCATTACCTAATGTTCTTTCTCAATGACTCTTACGTGATCTCCTCTAACTGTTATCGGAATGGGCACCATTGCTTCGAATAGTTCAACCGTGATTTCTTCCTTGCTCTCGTCGATCTGCTTGACTCTTGCCTTCTCTCCTTTAAAAGGACCTGCCACAAGCTCAACAACATCTCCCTCCATTACGCCAGACACAAGCGGTTTGGGCGTAAGGAAGTGATCAATTTCGCCAAAGTCTGTCTCCCCTTCAACAAGCCCATGAGAGCGCCTTATACCACGGACAGCCTCTCGTAGGAGATCCGTGTTCATTCCCTCTATGAGAACATAGCCGCGAAGAGTGGACGGTGCGAGGATGGCAAAAATACCTGCTTTACCACTCTTTGCCTTACTAGCAACGCTGTCCGCAACATTTCTTTCATGTCCGATTGAGGTCTTGAGAGCTAGGATCGATTGCCTTGCAGATGCAAAGAAGCTCATTCTCGCAACATCGTCTGGTGCGCCATCAACAAAAGCCTCCGTAGTGATTCTTACCCAATCATTGTACCGTGCACCTTTCGGCGCAGTGATCTCAAGTTCAAGTTCCTTTGCCTGGCTGCCTTCCATGATGAACTCTATCTCAGGTGGCAACTGCGAATCACTATCCCAGAGAACTCCTCTAGCATCGAGAATCTTTACGCTCCACTCAGGAGCGCCTTCGGTTTCTCCCCCAATCTCAATGACTAGTCTCATCTTTACTTTCTTTTTACTCGCATCAGCGGTTTTCAGCTGGATTTTCCAGCTAGATTGACCGCTAGCAGGAAGTCTTTTTTCATCATTCTTGGCGATGAACATGATATTCCTTCCTGCTTCGCCGGTAGAGATCCCCTCATTTTTCATTTCTTTATCAAGCATTTCCACTCAAAACCTCTCCTTAGTATTTTAACCGGTGAGCAAATACATAATCCAGTAGATAAGGAAGCCGAGCCCTCCTATGATGATCAGACCCAAGCCAGTGATTTGAATAATCCGAATATATTCCTCACTGGACGGCTTTCTAGCCATTTTAATGACGCGCCCATATTTGCCCTTTCCAAGGTGTTTGAACCGGTCCTCTATTGATTTTTGGACTTCCCAGGATTTTTCAATGATATCCATTTTACACGCACTCTTTTTGAGGGGTGATTGACCTCTACTTTATAAAATCAACGTCTACAGTTCTCGAAGGAGCCGCTTCTTTGGGCCCCAAAATGTATTTCGATTTTACTCCTGTGATGACGACCATCACACGAATCTTATCCCGCAAAGTCGGATCGATAACCGCTCCCCAGATGATCCTTGCATTGGGGCTTATCTTTGACTGGATAATCTCGGCTACCTTTTCCGCCTCTGAAACAGTCATGTCTTCTCCGCCAGTGACGTTAATCAAAGCACCTGTCGCTCCGCTTATGTCAACATCGATGAGAGGCGAATTGATAGCCTCATTTACAGCCTGCTCTGCGCGATCGTCATCCTCCGCCTCGCCCAGTCCAATCATCGCTACACCAGATCCCTTCATAATAGTCCTCAAATCGTTGAAATCTAAGTTCACAAGACCAGGCTTTGTAATGAGCTCGGTAATGCCCTTGATCGCCCTCATGAGGACTTCATCAGCGACCTTGAATGCAGCATTGAGAGAAAGCCTAGGCACCAACTCAAGCAACTTGTCGTTAGGAATAACGATGACAGTATCAGCAACATTCCTGAGGCGCTCGAGGCCCCATTCGGCATTTTCCATCCTTAGGCGTCCCTCGCCTTTGAAAGGAGTTGTTACAACTGCCACCGTAAGTGCACCCATTTGTTTTGCAATATCTGAGATTACTGATATCCCCCCCGTACCGGTTCCACCGCCCATGCCCGCCGTTACGAAAACAAGGTGCGCATCGGCAAGTGCCTTTCTGATCTCTTCTTCAGCCTCCCTCGCAGCCTCCTCTCCAACTTGCGGCAGTGCACCAGCACCAAGCCCTCTGGTGCTCCTCCGACCAAGAAGAATTTTTCGCGGAGCTCTAAGCGTGAGCAAATGCTGAGCGTCGGTGTTGGCTGCATAAAGATTCACTCCGGATATCCCCTCATCGAATATCCTGGCAATTGTGTTGCACCCAGCGCCTCCGACTCCTATGATCGTAATATTTGTTCTCAATTTTTGCAGAACTTCGAGCAGTTCGGCATCTGCCGAATCCTGACCTGGCGTAAAGCTTGGTGATGAGGTGGCAGATGCGCCACTGGTGCCTTGCCCCGAGGCACCTTCAAAGATTGGTTTCATGTCGATTCCTCCAATATTACAATGCCCGCTCCCATCCCAGAAACGTGCATCCCTGAGCATTATTATGTGCCAATCATGTTTATAAGTTTTACCGAAGGAACGTTTCAAAGTGCTATCATTCTCAATTTGAAGGCAATCGCGGTGGATTCTGTTCAAAAGGCACAGATGTGCTCCTCTAAGCTTCGATAGAGGAAAGGAAATTTATTTTTCATTTTCTGCAATTCTAGACATCGTGTTTGCACGTGCGGAAGTAAAATTTATTGGAAAGGTCCAGGGAGTTTATTTCAGGGCGTATACTAAGAAATTCGCCGACGAACTGAGCGTCAATGGTCGAGTTAGAAACCTCTCAGATGGAACTGTATTCGCTATTTTTGAGGGCAAAAAAGAACAGATCGAAGAGGTCATTCGAAAGCTGAGGTACGAGCATCCTTATGCTAAAGTTGATTCTGTTGAGATTACGTGGTTGCCTTACAGAAATGAATTCTATGATTTTAGGATAATATATGATTGAATTCGTCTTTTATGGTCGTCTTTAAAAATTCACAGCAACATCTTATGGTAAGTCGGTTTCACATCATGATGCAGGAATCTGATAAATATTCAAACTGCATGCTGGCGCTAATTTTTACTCAATACTGATCCCATAGATCTTTTCAGGATTTTCCTTATTAATGACCCAGATATCTTCTTCTGTGAATATGCCCGCCTGCAGAAACGAGCGACATCTCTTTGGAACGGTTACAATTGACATAACCGCGCTTGGTCTTTTCGTATCATCAAGATAATCGGTCTCCATCACAAAGCGCCTTCCTTTCTTTAACGCATCTATAATTGCAGACCTGCTTGCCAGAATCGAAGGGAAAATGTTGTGGTTCTCGCTCGGAAGCACAAGCGGCGGGCAATAGTGCTTGACAACTTTTTCGCGCGGAAGACCTGCTTTATCCGCCATCTCAGCTAGCTCTTTCATGATCTCTGGTGTGGCACTCTCAGTATGTAGGATAACAGGGCAACCTATATCGGAAGCAAGCTGCATCCCGTAGAATAAGATCTCATTAGATGCATTCCTAATGTCTTCCGACACGTGGAAATGCGGTCTACCTATCTCCCCGATTCCGATGGCCTTCTGCTCTTTTACAAGTTCCGCGGCAATTTCCATGCCTCTTTTCATGATTTCCACTGCTCTACGCAGGCTGTGAATTTCTGATAGTGATGTTAGCAGGACAGGGTAAGGACCTACGACGGCTTCAATGCGAACGCTAATTTCGTTTCTGGCCCTTTGAGCCATTTTTATTGTAATATCATAAGACCGCCAGAAATCCGTTTCATTTACAATAGTAACTTCCTCATAGGGAAGATGCACGAGAATTGCATGTGTTCCTCCCGCTCTTTGAAACTCTTTCAAGGCGGAAACATTCCTGCCAGACGGCCGAAGATGTATGTGATTGTCGAGTATAGGAAAACTCATGAGTTCTACTCAATGTAGGAGGCCTGCCGCCCTCAATTCTTCTGTGATCTTGTTAACAGCGGCCTCAACATCCTCGGGCTTTCTTGCACCAGTACACACGAGCTTTCCAGAGCCAAAAAGGAGAACGACGACTTTTGGTTCATCGATCCTGTAAACGAGACCTGGGAACTGTTCTGGTTCATACTCAACCTTTTCAAGACCTAGTGAAATTGCAATGGCGTTTAGGTTGATCTCGGTGCCAAGATCGGATGATGCAACAATGTTCTGAACCTCGATCTGGGGCTCCATCTTAATTTTTATGCCAGCTCTCTCTATTTGCTTGGCTACTTTGCTTATTGCCACTTTTACGTGCTCAAGGCTTTTTGCACCGGTGCAAACGACCTTTCCGCTTCTGAAAAGCAGGGTAGCTGTCTTGGGTTCCTTCAGCCTGTATATCAATCCGGGAAATTGTTCTGGCTCGTACTCAGCACCTTCTAGAGCAAGTGCGATTGCCTGCAAATCCAGCTCTTCTCCAAGAGAGGTCGAAGCCACGACGTTCTCGATCTTAATTTTGGCCATTGAAAGTCACCTTAGCGGGTATTTATATACCCCTTAATAAACATTCTTAGGTCTAATTTTTATTTTTCTCATTTATTAATATATGGTATTTTAATCTGGATTTTACATGTTGTTTGCTCTTAAACGTTTATTGGTTTTGCAATGATGATACTTTCAGTCACCTGCGGGTCCTATCGCTCACCCCTCAAATTATGATTGTTGCTATGTCAAAGCTTGCTTTTCGCCGGACCTATCGTTATCATGTCATTAATGGAAAGCACATCAAGCACAAATCACATTGTTAGTTTATATTTCGTTTGTAACCCCATCCTTGGATGAGTTAGATTTTGCCAATCTTTAAATATGAACTTTCGCATAATGACATCCGTCGGACGATATAGACAAAATCGTCAGACGATATACTCTTGCAAGAGCCGAGGTCATGACCGAGACTGAGAGGATCACTGTGAGGATTCCTGCAGAAAAACTCAAAGCACTGCAGGAACTCGTTAAAAAAGGATCTTATCCAACAGTTTCCGATGCTATTCGAGAAGCTATCGATGCGATAATCGAGAAGCATTTTACACCAGAACATATCAAGCGCATCACGGTTGAATTGCCAAAGGGCAACGTAGTCGATCTAGAAAACCTTGTAAGAGAGGGAGACTCAGTTTCAATTGATGATGCGATTAGAAACGCCGTTCGAGAATATGTAAGGAGAAGGATTTCGAAAGCGATGGAGGAGATAAAGTAAAGGCGTCTGGAAACTGGAGAGGTGATCGATGACTTGGGAATATATCAATAACGAGGAAATTGAGGAAAATATTCGACCTCTCAAAATTCTCGTTATAGGATGTGGTGGAGGTGGATGCAACTCCATAAATAGATTACACGAGCTCGGCTTGTCTGGTGCTCAGACAGCCGCCATCAACACCGATCGGAAACACCTTTCCAGAATCAAAGCGGATCGAAGGCTATTGATAGGATCGAGTTTAACAAAGGGATTTGGCACAGGTGGGGATCCAGAACTGGGTAGAGTGTGCGCCGAAAACGCATTTGAGCCTCTCAACGATATTTTATGCGGGGCAGATATGACATTTGTTGTTGCAGCGATGGGCGGTGGAACTGGTACGGGTTCTGCTCCGGTCGTGGCCGATCTGGCGCGTAGGAACGGATCGCTTGTGTTTTCAATAGTTACGATGCCGTTCGAATGCGAAGGACGGCGACTCCAAATCGCAACTCATGGACTTCGGCAATTATCAAATTATTCTGACACACTTTTAGTTCTCGACAATAACCGACTCCTGGAAATGGTACCGCATTTGCCTATCGACCAGGCTTTTGGTGTTATGGATCAATTGATATCTGAAATTGTCAAAGGAATTACAGAGGCGATTACCGAACCATCCCTCATTAACATTGATTTTTCTGATTTAAGGTCGATCTTCAGGCAGGGCGGTATATCGACTGTTCTCTATGGGGAGAATTCTGATCCTGATTCGGTTGTCAAGGACGCATTGTCCAATCCATTCCTCGATATCGATTTTACCGATGCAACTGGTGCTCTGATTCACATCACAGGTGGCAGCAATCTCACGCTAAAAAGGGTTACGCGGGTAGTCGAGGGTATTACTGCATTCTTGGATCCGGACGCAAATGTGATTTTTGGTGCAAGAGTTGATGATGAATATGAAGGAATCATCAAAGTCATCGCCATAATCACCGGAATTGAAACTATTGAAAGCGCTGCAGATATTGAAATCTTAAACAGCCATCTTTTAACGACTTAGCGAGTTTGATGGAATAATAATCATGAAGGAATATACGATTCGAAGGAGATCATGGGAATTGGTCTCCTTCCGATGGTACTGTCTTTCTATCTTTGATCAGTTTGACGGCATCGCCTATCACGCCCATGAGGGTATAGAACTCCCAGCGGGTCGGAACCGCTCTTCCAATCAGCCTTCTGAACATTACTTCGGTTCGCTCTCTTCTGAAATCGGGATAACCGATTGCGTCTAGTAGTTCTGAGAAAAACTCATAAAGCTTCTCTTTCTCAACCTCGCTTGCCTGCGTTGGCAGAGAGGATAGAACGCCAGCTAGGAAAATTTCGTAGAAGATTATTGCTGCCGCATGGGATATGTTAAGAATCGGATATTGCTGACTTGTAGGAATGCGAACTAAAATATCACATCTTCTCAACTCGTCTTGCGACAAACCGTAATCTTCCCTTCCGAAAAGAAGTGCTAATCTCCCCTCATTAGCCTTGATCTTTTCGGAAAAATCTCTTGGAGTCAACGCCAACCTAAGAAAATTCTTCTCGCTAGGCGTTGAAATTCCGCTTGTTCCGACAACAAGCGAACAGCCTTTGAGTGCATCATCCAGATTATTAACGATACTCGCTGACTCGAGTATGTAAACAGCGTGCTTCGCCCTCTTGTACGCTTCCTCGGTAATCTGACACGGTTCCACCAGCCAAAGGTCGGTTAAATCAAAATTACCCATAACACGGGCTACTGCTCCGATGTTTCCGTCGTGCTTTGGATTAACGAGTACTACCCTAATCTGTGGCATAGTTCTTCCAGGAAAGCTTATTACGCCTTGCTTACTTAATGATGTCGTGGTGTGGAGAGCAGCCATCAAGACTGCTTATGATGGGAGGCTTTTCGCTGGATCTCAGAGGCAACCAGGTCTCCGCACCGTGGAGGGGGAGGTCATTAGAACGCTTAAATCGATTAATGCGATCACAGATGAAAAAACATCTAGATTTAGGGCTGCAAGTAGAACAGATCGTGGCGTGAGTGCCCTTGGAAATGTTTTTGCATTCGATACCGAATTTCGGGCAAATGAACTGCTTAAGGCTATGAATTCTGTAGCTGGAGACTTATATTTTTATGCGATTGCTAGAGCACCTTTAGACTTTTCACCAAGGAGAGCAAAGAGGCGATGGTACAAGTATCTGGTGCCAAAGTTCGATTGCGATATCGATCTCATGAGGAAATGTGCATCACTTTTTGAAGGAAGGCATGATTTTAAGCAATTCTGCAGGCGCGATGGCAGAAAGACGTTGCGAACAATCGACAAGATCGTCGTAGAAGACTATGAAGGCTATCTCTCTATTGACTTTTTTGCCAGGGACTTCCTTTGGAATATGGTGAGGAAAATTGTTTCCGCAATGATATCCGTTTCGTTAGGGAAATCTTCTATAGCAGACCTTGAAGATGCGTTGGCAGGAAAGGCGATTGATTTTGGAATGGCACCAGCAGAGAATTTGGTTCTAATGGATGTCGAGTACGACATTAGCTTCGAAATTCAATGCACCATGCCATTCTTAAAGAATTTCGCTCGAAAGAGAAATGAGATTGAAGTGCAAAGTTTCTTTTTTGATCATTTGAAGAGTGTATCGTGCGTCAATGCACAAACTCTCCAATCAATAATGTTCGGCCTAATCTCTTCCGAGCGGCATACTTAACGATTTTTGTAGCATGCTCAACCATAGTTTTTATACTAATGCTAAGTTGGAGTGAAGAAACCAACCGCCTATGGAATTGAGTTTGGGGAAGGCCGCCGGGGACTATCCCTAGCCAGGAGAAATCTTCTCCTGGCACAATGGGTAATGATGGTATAAATCTGATTTTATAGTTGATAGTTTCGTTGTGATCCAGGACTGTCAAGAATGAATCAAGTGAAGCGTAAATTCATAATTCAATGACTATGCAAACAATTTTAATATAAATGATGAATTGGTTGATGTGGTTATAGCAATAACTGGTACACCTGGGACTGGAAAAACATCGGTCGCATCGCTACTTCGAGCTAGGGGATATGATATTATCGAAATAGATCAAATCGTACGATCTGCTGGATTGATATCTGGGTATGATGAGGAGCGCGGGAGTGCTGAAATCGATATTGATGGATTAAGCGAAGCAGTTCGATCGGCGATTTCAAATAAGGGCACGATTCTCGTAGGCCATCTTGCTCATTTAATCGATCCATCTCTGCTTGAATTAATCATCATACTCAGGTGCAAACCGTCGATTCTTGAAAAGCGCTTGCGCAATTTGGGTTGGAAAGAGGAGAAAATACTGGAAAATGTTGAGGCTGAGGCCTGCGATGTAATTCTCATTGAATCTTTGGAGCAATCAGACAGCGTTTTCGAAATAGATACAAGCACCAAGACGCCAGACGAGGTGGCGACTTGCGTTCTTGAAATTTTAGCTGGAGAAAGGGAAAAGTATGCATATGGTAATATCGATTGGAGCGAGGAGGTACTAAACTGGTTCTAGAGAAATTGAGAAAAAATTCGGAAATCCTACTCGATCCGCTAGCAAGGTATTTTCAAAAGGTCAATCCTAATGCGTTATCTTGGACAGCACTCCTGTTTGCGATTGTTGCTGGTCTTATGATATATTTCAGTTACTGGTTTTACCACCTCCTCTTATCCTCTTCTTTGATGATAATGCTTAATGGCATTTTCGACGCGTTAGATGGAAAGGTGGCAAGAATATCCGGCAAAGCGTCGAAGAGTGGAGATTTCGTCGATCACGTGCTCGATCGATATGCCGATGTTTTCATGGTTGGTGCAATTGGTATCAGTGGTTGGTGTAATCCATACATAGGCATTTTTGCCGTAATTGGTGTGTTGCTGACGAGTTATATGGGCACACAAGCTCAAGCAGTTGGAGTCGGTAGACTCTACGGCGGCTTATTAGGGAGGGCCGACAGAGGAGCTTTGCTGTTTATTGCACCACTAATTCAGTGTCTTTTAATTCAATCGGGAATAGCTGCAATTTTTGTTGAAGAGTTTGCCTTCTCGACATTTGACATAGTAATGTTATGGTTTGGAATAGTTGGGAATATCACTGCGATTCAACGAGCCTATGTAATTTGGAAAAAAATCAAGTGAATCAATTGAAGAACCTATTGGAATTAGAATATCGCTATCTCTGGGGCATTCCTGTCGATGATATCTTAGCTTCTCCATTCTATGAAATTCGCCTTAAAAAGTTGATCGAGCTTTACAGTGTAATTTTGAATAGCGCCATCGATTTGAAGCGGAAGCCTGACTTATATCAAAATTGGCAAAATTTGAAGCCATTGTTGATAGAGTCGCAAAACTCAATAGGGGGAATGTTTTGAAAAAGCCGATCTTGGAAGAGAAGAGATTCTATCGATTCAGACAAATGCGTCGGGATTAGGTGATATTTGATGATATCTCTGAGATCAGCTCTCATCGTTACGGCGGTTGTGTATGAACTAGCTTCTCGCCATTGATAGTCTTCTTTCGCGTTTTCCTTCGGTAATAAACAAGTGGATGTTTGACTCGTTTGCAAAGCTCATCTGGATCGAAGCAAATCCCATAACTCCTCATAGTTGAGCATTCAGGAGGGGTGTATTCTGTGCCTGAAATTTCACCAGTTATATGTTCTATTTGATACCAGGTTTTCGAATGGTCAAAATCTGGTGAGGTTGAAAATAACTTAAGGATTTCCTCACGTTGCATCCCGATTCCATAAAGAAAAGCCGTCAAAGCAAATCTTCCACTATGAGGGATGTTTTCTCCGGCTTGTACCATTCCTATAAACCTTTTCATACAAGGCGGAAAGTTTACTATACTAACCTTCCCGAAATCTTCTGCCCTGTATTTACTCTTCCTTGCGTTCACCATTTCACGAATCTCAGAGATAATAGTCGAAAATCTATTCAATATGTCATCGTTGACCTCAAGCGGCAATTCATCCTCAATTCTTTCTTGAAGGGCTTGCTGAAGAATTCTCGTGAATCGTTGTTTAGAGAGGTACACGAAACCTCCGTGTATCTCGGTATTAACGAGTTTCCAATCGATGCTTCTTATTCTGGAAGTATATCGAAGGTAGCTAGTGAAATGCATGCGTAAACTTTCATCAATAACAGCGGTCTTCACCCCCAGTTCATCCGCAATTGATGTCAATGATTCGACGGATTCATCACTCAATCGCTTATTCATCGTAACTGCTTCGGCTAATGCATATCGGTGTATCAAGAAGCTGTCGTTTATGCATGATACAATGATTCTTGCTACAGGGTAACTCAAAATTTCAAGAAGACACTCCTCTCTCGACGTTTTTGGAAATTCACCAATCATTCCTGATTGCAATGCGTCTTCGACTCGCGCCTTTCCCAGAGCAATAGCCTCGACAAACGCAGGATCGTTCATGACATTATCGAGCGTGACACCGGCCTCTTTTACGAACCTAGCAGCTTCACGAAGGAACGGAAACTTCGCAAGTCTGTATTCGTCCATGTCGATGTATCCAAAGGCATTTTGTTATTTCATGTTTCCGGGGGACGTCAAGAGCAAGATTCCTTTTGACCCGCAACATCAAACGTCGAATGAAACAATCTTCGTAAGTTGCATAGCTACCAGAGGATCATCAATTGCTTTTGCTAAGTCATCAGTATCTCTAATGGGTCTTTTCCTCCAGATTCTTAGGGCTCTTCTCTCACCGACTAATGGAAGTGACTGTATTGCTGTAAGCGAAGCGCTGTTTATCGGAAATGGGAATTCAACCGCTGTAATGCTTCTGAATCCCCATCCTATGACGACTGCGTCCACGAATTTTCCAGTCTCTAAAGGATACTCAAAGCCTACAAGCAGAGGGTACGTACCAATTTGCCTGCCGAATGTTTTATTTCCTTCATTCAATTCAAGAAATACTCTCTTAAGAACTGTCCCCTTTGGAACAAGCCGTTCCAGCATCGGTCTATCGATTTCCTTTCTTACCGTTTCCTTGAATCTCAAGAAATCAGAATGCTTAATACCCATTCTGAAACTTCGCCTAATTGGCATGACCTGCCTGATGTTTATTCTCCTGATAAGAAGCCCGCTTTTTTGAACCCTATTCAGGAATGCCAGATTATCCCGTAGAGTCTTCTTGCTTTCCCCTTCGAGCCCGATTATGAAATTTAGACCTGGCAGTAATTTTGGAAGACCAGTTTCCCCTCTTTCTCCTCCGATCTCATTGATCAGTTTTATTGCCTCGAAAACTTGCTCAGGATTCGCATTGAGATTGTTTCGCTCGATCACAACCGGATCAGCGCTTTCCATACCCAGTGCAAGGATGTTGCCGCTTGTGCAGTATTCGACAATAGTTTTGAGAATTTTTCTCGCGTCGTCAGGATGATCAGCTATCACCGCAGGATTTGCGTTATCCAGATGTAGAACATCGACATTTAGGCGGGCAATTCCGGATAAAAGCTTTCGGACCGCTGTCTCATTCAATGTAATCGAGTTGCCCTTAATTCTCGCTTTGTATGAAATGAAACATGTCTGCCCCCCGATTCTAAAATTTCTCACCCCAAGGGCATGCAGCGCCCGTACCTCCTCGATGATCTCCTCAGGCTCTCTAAAAAGCGGCGCACCTTTCAGTGGCTCGACGCAAAATGAGCAACCCCCCGACTTATAACGTAGACATCCCCTGTAACTTTCAATGTCAGCTATGAGGGGTTGAGGAAAATCAGGATGCTTTGTCACAATAGTTGCGCCCTTCAATAACCATCTATTCCACTCTTCTTTTGAGCGCCATCTATTTGATGCTTCTCCTCTCGTCAAAAAATCGTAAACGCATGAAGCTGGATCCTTTTTTGCAATGAAGTCAAAGGATCCCAGCTGCTCATAATTATCATCATAGGTTGCTGGACCGCCAAGTATTCTAAATCCGAAGAGACCTTCGGAGAAACGTCGTATCTCTTCCGCCGATGCTGGCATAGCGCGAAGATATCTGCCCGGAACTGATGCGCCGCCAAGGAACACACTGACGTGCGCTGGGGTAGTCCTCACTCCCCGTCTCAAATCATCTATAGTAATATAGGTCACTGACGCGCCAGCATCGAGTGCGGCACCAGCTGTGACCCTGACATGTGGTGATATGTATGGGGGAACGCCTAATGAGGACGGCTCATCAATGAAGCCATCGATGATAAGGACGACCTCGCTCCTCTTCTTCATTTTTGTCATTCCGTTGCCACCTGTTTCTTAGCCATAAAGTTTCTCCTTCTAATCTATATGAGGTTCCTCGGATCCATCGACTGATCAGATTGAAACTTAATATTGAGCAGATCGATGATAATGATCGGTAAATTGGCGCCTTACCTTACAATAGCAATCTGCAAATTACTGTCTGCATGGTAATATTGTGCTGAAGGTGAACTTAGTGAGGTCTATGATTCAATTCTACTTAGTGCTTTGTCCACAAAAATTCGTCGTTTTGTTTTCGACGATCTACACTTTTCAAAAAACTTTATACAAAAAAATACGAAAATATTTTGGTAATTTCGCTATTCCGAAGATTCTTTCGAAGATGCTCGAATTTTCATATCAACGCTTATAAAGCTTTTTCATAATATGGTACCGATTGCCACGTCAGGGGACGTCTTCCTGATGAGCGATATGAAGAGATGAACACAAAGGATTTGCAGGTGTTTTCATGAGCAACGAAGAAAAAACCGTGGAGGAAAGACTGAATAAAGCGTATGAGCCAGCAAGGATTGCAATGGCATACCATCCTTTCTATGAGGGAAAAATTGAGGTGATACCGAAGGTACCTATCCGGAACTTCCAGGATTTTGCAATTTGGTATACGCCGGGTGTCGCAGAACCTTGCAGAGATATACAAAAGAATCCTGAAAGAGTTTACAGTCATACAAACAAGTGGAATATGGTAGCGGTCGTGACGGATGGGACAAGAGTTCTCGGCCTTGGAGATATCGGTCCAGAAGCCGGATTGCCTGTGATGGAGGGTAAAGCTCTATTATTCAAGTATCTCGGAGGAGTTGATGCCGTTCCGATATGCCTGAATACAAAAGATCCCGATGAAATTGTTCAGGCGGTCAAGTGGATTGTACCATCTTTTGGCGGTATCAATTTGGAAGATATCGCTCATCCGAAATGCTTTGCTATTTTAGATCGCCTGCGAAAAGAAGTTGACATCCCGGTTTGGCATGATGATCAGCAAGGCACGGCAACAATTGTAACCGCTGGAGCGATAAACGCATTGAAACTTGTGGGAAAAAAGATGAGCGAAGCAAAGGTGGCGATGATCGGGGCCGGTGCAGCAAATATCGCTATTGCTAGAGTTTTGATCGCTGCGGGTGTGAACATAAGGAACATCGTGATGGTCGATAGCAAGGGCATATTACATCCTGGGAGAAAAGATCTCGAGGGAAAGTATCCTGAAAAATGGGAGATGGCGTTGAAGTCAAACAGCGAAAGAAAAACTGGAGGAATCAAAGAAGCGATGGAAGGGGCTGATATTGTTATAGGTGCATCTCGACCAGGACCGAATGTCATCACAAAAGACATGGTGAGATCGATGGCAGATGATGCTATTGTGTTTGCAACGGCAAATCCCATTCCAGAAATTTGGCCATGGGATGCAAAGGAGGCGGGCGCGAGGATCGTTGCTACTGGAAGGTCAGATTTTCCGAACCAAATAAACAATTCTCTTGGATTCCCGGGGATATTCAGAGGTGCTCTAGACGTAAGGGCGAGGACGATTACGGACGAAATGTGCATTGCTGCGGCATTAGAACTCGCAAAGACGGCCGAAGACAAAGGATTGAATGAGGAATATATCGTGCCTACGATGGACGACTGGGAAGTCTTTCCTAGAGAAGCGGTAGCGGTTGGGATGAAGGCAATTGAGCAAGGAGTCGCTGGAGTGAAGCCGAGCAGGAGCGAATTGTACGAGAGGGCGGAACAAATTATCAAACGAGCTAGAGGTATGACTAAATTGCTGATGGATCGGGGCTGCATAAGACCTCCACGCGTCTAACGTTCGCTGGTCAACTTTCGCTTCTTGAAAGAATATTCGTAGGTATTTTTATCCAGATTTCTTACTTTTTTTCCGACCGTAAGAGGGTAGCATTGAAGGTGCAGTTCCCGACGTTCCCCTCCCCTCATCCTCTTCTATATAAGAGAATACTATTTTTCAGATTTTTATAATGCCAGAAAGTCCTACCGATTTATCGATTATTGTTCATATGCCATTATCAGAAGCAGACACTCGTATGCAATCATTCATCATCGACGCTAAAATCTTATTCAATTTCTCACGGTTGGAAAAAGACATTTTCAATGTATGTTCTTAGGATTACTAACCTGGTAGTAAAATACGATCGATACATATGTGTGAATGGAAAATACAAATGTCGTTCAGAATAAAGAAACATCTGCAAGCATAGAATCCGCGTTCTCAAATCAGCGTTACAGACACGGATTCAACACTTTGGACGCCTTTGATCTGCTGAAGCGCCTCTTCCAGGTTATCAACAATAGCGCCTGCGTCGTTCATAACAAAGGTAACAGTAAGCATCTTGAGTCCAAACGCAACTGGTCTTACTTCCATTCTCGCCACCTCAACGCCCTCTGGTATAACTCCCTTGATCTCATTAGCGATGTTTTCTATTTGAACATCAACGTCGTCAGGCATGAGATTGTATACAGCAGCAACCTTTCCCACAGTGATCACCTACGGACCCGTAAATCCGCACTTGGGGCACGTATAAGCAACACTCTGGTCTCTACATTTCGCACAGCGCCCAATTTCAACCTCTCCGCACATGGGGCATTTGAAGTATGTAAATCCCCTTTCAACAAGTCTTATGCCGCATGAACTGCAGATCTTTTCCTTCTTCATGCTCTCAGCCGGTGCGACATGAAGCATCACTCATTTATAAATCCTTCTTCGTCATAATTATCAACTTCCTCCCAGAGAAGGAAGTACTTCCAACTTTCCCAGCAGTTGTTGTAAAAATGAAGCTTCTAAGCTCCTGGCGAACTATTGTGCTGTATTTGCAAATAATGTTTCGATTAGCTGAGTATATTTCGCCTAGGATATGCCATAGAAACTCACACTATCGGCAATCGGAGGATCTGTGCATCGCTAAGGAGTCGTTAAATTGGAAAGGTTTCTCGACTTCTGTCGATAGCAATTGATTGATAGATAGAAGCTACAATAAATACACGTTGTCATTGCAGTGCAGCTAGGACAAAAATTATCTGGGACTTTTGCCATATAAAAATTTGGTAAAACTCAAAGATCGCGTATGTTGCAGTGCATTCGGAATTTGTGCATATCGACAAAGTTTAAATAATGACAGTTATTAGGGGACTCCCTACATGCCTGTGTGCACTTGCCAAGGGCCCGTAGCTCAGCTAGGTAGGATTCTTCGATGTCGAGCATCCCTAGAAAGAGCATCTGGCTTTTAACCAGATGGCCCGGGGTTCGAAAAGGCCTCGGATCCCCAAGGCCTTCGAAAATCCCCGCGGGCCCGCCTGGAAGGGGGAAGGATGTCAGCAGTGACAAAGTCTGGTAAAAGGTTGTTGCGTCGATGCCTTTTTATAATGATATCATTTAATATGAGGATGGGCCCGAGATCAAGGACGAGGTGAAATTGTGTCTGATGTTATTGAATTTAATGTTTTAGAGCATGAGCTAGTACCGGAGCACCACCTGCTTTCTGAAGAAGAAGCTCAAAAAGTGTTGACGGAGTTACGAATCACAAGAGACCAGCTTCCCAAAATAAGGAAAAGCGATGCGTGCGTACAGGTGCTGGAAAAGATTCATGGCCCCATCGAAGAAGGACGCATTATCAAGATTGTTCGGAAAAGTTCGACTGCAGAGATTTTTGTGGCATATAGAATGGTAATAAGAGGGTGATGTCCGTGCGCGAGCTTGTTGAGCTTTATTTTAATGAAAGGAGTATTGTAAACCATCACATTGCAAGCTTCAATGATTTTCTATCGACAATCGACAACCCGAACAGCCGAATGCAGAAGATTGTTGACAATCTCAGGGTATCTGTTGAGGATATGGAAAGAGGCGTAATAAGACTTGATCCAGATAAGACAGACGGCAGGATAATTGAAATCCGGGTTGGCAGGAAACGAGATGAGAAGACTGGAATGATTGACACACATTCCCGCCCAACCGTTCATATCAGGCTCCCTATCGTCAGAGAAGCAAACGGTGCATCTCATACATTAACACCAATGGAGGCTCGGTTAAGAAATCTAAATTATGTTGCACCTGTTTATGTTGACTTTACTGTTATAGAAGATGGCATTGAAAAAGAGCCAGAACACGTTCACATCGGCGATCTTCCCATCATGGTGAAGTCTAAGAAATGCACTCTTCACAAAGAAAACTTAGAAGAAGAAAAAGAGTTGACCGAGGAAGAATATGTTAAGAAATTGATCGAAGCCGGCGAAGATCCGATGGATCCGGGTGGTTATTTCATCATAGGGGGAACTGAAAGAGTATTGATTTCTCTTGAGGATTTGGCCCCAAATCGAGTAATGGTCGAATTCAATGAAAGATATGGAACGAAAATTGAAGTCGCCAAAGTTTTCTCGCAGAAAGAAGGATATCGGGCGCTGACCTTGGTTGAGAAGAAGAAGGACGGCATGTTAATGGTCACGGTTCCTGCTGCTTCGGGCCAGATTCCTCTTGTGGTGCTGATGAAGGCGCTTGGAATGGAAAGTGATGAGGATATATATGAGGCAATCGTCAGCGTCCCCGAAATGGCCAATATTGTTTATGCAAACATCGAAGAATGCCAAGATAAAAAGCTTTATCCACCTAATGGCATTTTTACAACAGAAGACGCAATCTTGTATCTTGAGAGAAAATTTGCAACAGGCCAGGCAAAAGAATACCGAGTTAAGAAGGTCGAATCGATCATTGATCGCTCTTTGCTTCCACACTTGGGCGATACCTCTGAGGACCGCCTCAAAAAAGCGATTTTCCTGGGCAGGGTGGCAAGAAGTGTTCTCGAATTATCCTTAGGACTTAGGAAGGAAGACGATAAAGATCATTACGCGAACAAGAGGCTTAAACTCTCAGGAGATCTTATGGAGGATCTCTTCAGGGTTGCTTTTACTAATCTAATGAAGGATTTGAAGTATCAATTGGAAAGGAGTTATGCGAGAAAAAAAGACATTCGCATTGCCAGTGCGATCAGACCCGATCTCCTAACAAATCGCCTAATTCATGCGCTCGCAACGGGCAATTGGGTTGGTGGAAGGGCGGGGGTAAGCCAGCTTCTTGACCGAACGTCTAATATGAGTACGCTCAGTCATTTAAGAAGAGTCACCTCGTCGCTCACAAGAAGCCAACCTCACTTCGAAGCCAGAGATCTTCACCCAACGCAATGGGGAAGATTGTGCCCCAACGAAACGCCAGAAGGTCAAAACTGTGGCCTTGTGAAAAACGCAGCGCTAATCATCGACGTTTCGGAGGGCTTTCCAGAAGAGAGTGTTCTTTGGATCCTCAGGGATCTAGGTGTTAAGGAGGTCAGGGGACAGCGAAAAACGGGAACGCGGGTTTATGTCAATGGAGATTTAATCGGTGTTCACGATCGTGCCCGAGAACTAGTAGCGGAAATCAGGCACAGAAGGCGTTCCGGCATCATTTCGCATGAAATTAACATCAGATATGATGAAGAAATGGATGAAGTGATAATAAACTGCGATGAGGGCCGATTGAGACGTCCTCTGCTCGTAATAAGAAATGGAAGAACAGTCCTTACAAGGAAACACCTCGATGAAATTACCGAGGGAAGGTTGCGGTGGTCCGATCTTATCCGCGAAGGTGTAATAGAGTGGCTCGACGCGGAAGAGGAAGAAGATACTTACATCGCAGTCGACGCTTATAGGATTCCGGAACGCTGTCCAAATTGCCAAAAGGCTCTATCACCCATAGATGTTAACTGGCTTAATCCCGGCGCAGAGGAAAACTACGTGTTGCTCCGCTGCCGCCATTGTAAAGGGGACATCAAGACCCCGCTATTGCTTACGAGAGAACATACCCATATGGAGATCGATCCTATTCTCATATTGGGTGTTTGTGCCGGCTTAGTTCCATATGCAGAACACAATTCGTCCCCAAGAATCACGATGGGTGCCGGAATGGCGAAGCAATCACTCGGCCTAAGCGCTACTAATTATAGAAGAAGACCTGATACAAGGGGGCACCTATTACACTATCCTCAGAAACCGATAGTGCAAACAAAAACAATGGACTTTGTTTCGTTCAATGAAAGACCAGCTGGACAAAATTTCGTTGTAGCGGTCCTTTCATATCATGGCTATAATATGGAAGACGCATTGATTTTGAATAAGGCTAGCATAGAGAGAGGACTTGGTCGCTCAACATTCATGAGGACGTATAGAGCTGAAGAGCGTCGATATCCTGGTGGACAAGAAGATCACTTTGAGATACCGAGCCCGGATGTACGTGGAGCTAGGGCGGATCTAGCTTACAGTAATCTTGGTGAAGACGGATTGATAAGCCCTGAGACCGCCGTCAACGGAGGAGATGTACTCATCGGTAAGACATCGCCTCCTCGTTTCCTCGAGGAGGAAACGGATTTCCTCACACCCCAGAAGCGCCGTGAAACCTCCATTACAGTCCGGCCAGGCGAAAGCGGATGGATAGACAGCGTTATGTTGACGGAATCGGAAAACGGAAGCCGCTTAGTGAAGGTGAAAGTGAGGGATGAAAGGATACCAGAACTGGGAGATAAGTTCGCATCGAGACACGGGCAAAAGGGCGTGGTCGGGCTGATCGTACCCCAAGAAGACATGCCGTTCACTTCTGATGGTATCGTACCTGACCTCGTTATTAATCCGCATGCAATTCCATCGAGAATGACAGTTGCTCACGTGCTAGAGATGATTGGAGGCAAAGTAGGGTCGATGGAATGCAGGATGATTGATGGTACGCCATTCAGTGGGGAAAAAGAAAAATCGCTAAGAGAGGCGCTAGTGAGATGCGGCTTTAAGCACACAGGAAAGGAAGTGATGTATGATGGCATGTCAGGACGGATGATCGGCGCTGACATTTTCGTCGGAGTGATATATTATCAGAAGCTGCATCACATGGTGTCAGGAAAGCTTCATGTGAGAAGTCGCGGTCCGGTCCAGATTCTCACCAGACAGCCAACCGAAGGTCGATCGAGACAAGGCGGTCTGAGGTTTGGAGAAATGGAAAGAGACTGCCTCATCGGACACGGTGCTGCTATGGTAATTAAAGACAGGCTACTGGATGAATCTGATGGTACATTCCAGTATGTCTGTGGAAATCCGAACTGTGGACACATTGCGATCCTGGATAGGCGTGGCGTATTGAGATGTCCTGTCTGCGGGAACAATACAAATGTTCACCTCGTCCAGACATCCTATGCATTCAAACTGTTACTCGATGAGTTGCTGTCGCTTGGCGTTGTGATGAGGCTCCAACTGGAGGATTTAAGATGATGCGAGGCGTTTCTAAGCGGATAGGCTCGATTAAGTTTGCGGTGCTCTCACCAGATGAAATCAGGAAGATGTCTGCTACAAAGATCATCACCGCTGATACATACGATGATGATGGGTTCCCCATTGAAATGGGCTTGATGGATCCTCATCTAGGTGTGATCGAACCTGGACTGAGGTGCAAGACTTGTGGACACAAAGCTGACGAATGTCCCGGTCACTTTGGACATATCGATCTCGCAATGCCAGTAATTCACGTTGGGTTTGTCAAAGAGATAAAGAAACTCCTTCAATCAACGTGTAGATCGTGTGGTCGACTGCTTTTAACGGAAGAACAGGCCCGAGAGTATAGAGAGGCAATGGAATCTCTCGAAACACTTGGAGGAGATGCGGTTGAGGTCCGTATGGTTTCCAAGGAAACGGCAAAAGATGCGGCTTCTCGGCCGGTTTGTCCGCATTGCGGTGCAGAACAACTAAAAATCACGCTTGACAAGCCAACCACTTTCAGGGAAAACGGACATAAACTCACGCCGAAGGAAGTGAGGGAGCGGCTGGAGCGCATACCGGATGAAGATTTGATTCCCCTTGGCATCGATCCTAAATCATGCAGACCGGAATGGATGGTTTTGACAGCTCTCCCTGTACCTCCCGTCACCGTGAGACCGTCGATTACCCTTGAGTCGGGTGACCGTTCTGAGGATGACCTCACTCATAAGCTCGTAGACGTACTGAGAATCAATCAGCGACTGAGAGAAAACAGAGATGCGGGAGCGCCCCAGCTCATCGTTGAAGATCTCTGGGAATTGCTGCAATACCATGTTACAACGTATTTTGACAACCAGACCTCTGGCATTCCGCCAGCTCGGCATAGGTCAGGTAGACCTCTGAAAACCCTCGTCCAGAGGTTGAAAGGTAAGGAGGGGCGTTTCAGGTCTAACCTCTCCGGTAAAAGGGTCAATTTTTCGGCGAGGACAGTTATTTCGCCAGATCCATCACTATCGATCAACGAGGTCGGGGTTCCAATAGAGGCAGCTAGAGAGCTCACAGTTCCTGTTTATGTGACACAACACAATATTGAGAAATTAAAGGAAATTGTAAAAAGGGGTCCGAATCCACCTGGACCAGGATATCTTCCTGGTGCCAATTATGTGATAAGGTCTGATGGAAGAAGGATCAAGATTACCGAAAAGAATGCGGAGAGTGTAGCGGAGACCCTAGATATTGGTTTCATCGTGGAAAGGCACCTTGTAGATGGCGACATAGTTCTGTTTAATAGGCAGCCATCACTGCACAGGATGTCGATGATGGCTCATACGGTAAAAGTCATGCCGTGGAAGACATTCAGGCTCAATCTTTGCGTCTGCCCACCGTACAACGCAGACTTCGATGGCGATGAAATGAACCTGCACGTGCTTCAGAGCGATGAGGCAAGGGCAGAGGCAATGATACTGATGAAGGTACAAGAACACATTCTATCTCCGCGCTTTGGTGGACCCATTATAGGCGCAATTCATGATCATATTACAGGTTGTTTCCTACTGACCCATAAGGATTCAAAGTTCACACTAAATGAAACACTGTTCATGCTGGCAAAACTTGATCACAGACCTTTGCCTGAACCCATCGTTGAAAATGGAGTGCAATACTGGACAGGAAAGCAGCTATTTTCGCTGATACTCCCAGAAGATTTCAGGATCACTTTCAGAGCTTCCATATGCAGGAAATGTCCTGAATGTCTCAAAGAAAAGTGTGATCTTGATGCTTATGTGAAGATAAGAAATGGTAAGCTTGTCTGTGGCACAATTGACGAAAAGGCTGTTGGTGCCTTCAAGGGAAGGATCATTGACAAAATTGCGAGGGATTACGGTTCCGATGCAGCGAGGGCTTTTATCGATAATCTTACACGGTTGGCAATCGGCGCCATCATGGTGCGGGGATTTACAACAGGCATCGATGATGAGGATATTCCTGATGAGGCCAAGCGCCAGATAGAAGAAGTACTTAAAGACGCGGAAAAGAAAGTCGAAGATCTCGTCTCAGCGTATCGCGAAGGAATCCTCGAACAACTTCCTGGCAGATCGCTTGAAGAGACTTTAGAAGTAGAAGTCATGAAGGTGCTGGGAAGAGCAAGAGACGAGGCGGGGCAGATTGCGTCAAGACATCTTGGACTGGAGAACTCAGCGGTCATCATGGCAAGGTCTGGTGCGAGAGGTTCCATGCTAAATCTAAGCCAAATGGCTGGTTGCATTGGGCAACAGGCTGTTAGAGGAGAGCGTTTATCAAGAGGGTATTGGAATAGGACATTGCCTCATTTCCGTAAGGGCGATCTCGGTGCTAGGGCCAAAGGGTTTGTCGTTAATTCGTACAAGAGCGGTCTTACACCAACCGAATTCTTCTTCCATAGCATGGGAGGTCGAGAAGGTCTTGTTGATACAGCTGTGCGTACATCTCGTTCAGGTTATATGCAACGCAGGTTGATCAACGCCCTTGAAGATCTTAAATTGAAACAGGATGGCACGGTGAGGAATACAGCAGATATGATCATTCAGTTTAGATACGGTGAAGATGGAATCGATCCGTCGCGGAGCGTTCAGGGGAGTCCAATTGACGTTGACGACCTCTTGATTGAGGTCTTGGGTGACGAGGCTGAGTTGCTGGCGAAGATCGAAGAGAAGAAAGTCGGTGGATACGCAACGATAGAAAAGGATCTCATGGAAGTTGAGGAAGAAGAGGAGTACGAGGAACCCGAATTTGAGGCTGGGGGTGAGGAATGATGGCCATGAAAGATACGGTCAATGCCTTGAGACGCCGTGGTTTGAAAGAGGAAGCGATATCAAAATTACTATCGAAGTTCAAATCCCTGGCCGAAATTTCGACGGCCAATGTAAAAGAGATCGCCTCTCTCGGATTTACCGAGGAAGAAGCCTCAGAGATCGTCGCAAAAGTCGGTGGAAAGCCTGCTAAGGAGCAAAAAAAGGTACCTGCGGAGAAGGCCAAGAAAAGAGAGGAAAAGAAAGAGGAGATTTCTGAAGTTTCGTCAGAAACGAAAGAAAGGATGAGGAAGGCGGAGATTTACATTCCAGTGAAAACGTGCCCTCTGACCGAATTCCAGTCAAAGATGCTAAAAATCGCTGACGAAATGAGACTTCATCTCCCACTGCGAATCATTTTGGACATCTCGGAACGACTCGAGGGCATTGATGTACCTGAGGCGACGTTGAGGAAGATATTAACAAGGGCGCATGAAAAGTATGAACTTCACTTAATGGATCCTCACGAGTCCGCAGGGATAGTCGCAGCGCAGAGTATCGGTGAACCAGGCACGCAGATGACAATGCGTACATTTCACTATGCAGGTGTCGCAGAAATCAATGTCACACTTGGACTGCCAAGACTTATTGAGATCGTTGATGCAAGGAGGATTCCGAGCACTCCCATGATGGAGATTCATGTTGACCCGAAAATTAGGAATGATATTGAGCGGGTCAGGAAGATCGCAATGGACATTGAATCAACAGTTCTTTTGGATATTGCCGACATAGAAACGGATATCATTAACATGAAAGTGATCGTGCATCCAGACGAAAGGAAGATGATACAGAAGGGAATCACGCTCGATGAGGTCTATGCTCAGCTATCTAAGATTCGTACAATTCGTGGTCTTGCAGAGGTTGTTGAAGGAAAGATCGTCATTACTTGCGAAGAACCATCATTCAAGAGACTACAGAATATTGTAGACGCTGTTAGGGAATGTAAGATCAGAGGTATCGACAACATAAAACGTGCGATTTTGAGGAAGGTTGGAGAAGAGTACGTCATTTATACCGAAGGCTCTAATCTGCAAGAGGTGCTTTCCATAGAAGGCGTAGACAAGACAAGAACGACCACGAACTGCATTCAAGAAATATATGAGGTCCTGGGCATTGAGGCGGCGAGAAATGCGATCATCAACGAAGCGTCGAGGACTCTTGAAGAGCAAGGGTTGACTGTAGACATTAGGCATATAATGCTTGTAGCTGACCTGATGACCCATGATGGTGATGTGAAGGCCATCGGCAGGCACGGGATTTCAGGTAGGAAGTCCAGCGTGCTCGCGAGGGCTGCATTCGAAATCACGGCGACGCATCTCCTGCACGCAGCGATAACGGGCGAGGTGGATCACCTAGATGGAGTAGCGGAAAATATTATAGTTGGGCAACCAGTTACTCTTGGAACGGGAGCCGTGAATCTGGTGTATGTTCCCGTTAAAAAGGAGGCGAGCAAATGATTGATCTTGGTAGGGCTATAAAAACGGCGGCAACAACAGGAAAGGTCGTATTTGGAACCCAGAGAACCGAGAAAGCGGTGAAGAAAGGCGAAGCAAAACTGGTTATAGTAGCCAAGAACTGCCCCAGCGAATTCTTGCTCTTTGGAAACCACGGTGTGAAAACATACCGATACGAAGGCACGAATGTTGAGCTCGGTGCACTTTGTGGCAAGCCTTTTTCAGTGGCAGCGCTTGCTGTTATTGATAAGGGCGCTTCAAATATTCTTTCGTTGTGATTTTTATGCCAGAAATCACGTTCACCGAAGAAACGCTTCGCTACATCACTCTCTTTGAAACGATCACAAAAACGAGGGTAAGGGATTGCCTGGAAACTGAAGACAAACTTGTTTTTGTTGTAAATCCCGGCCAGGCAAATAAGGCCGTTGGGAAGGGCGGGGAGAACGTCATCAGGATGAAAAATACTACGGGAAAAAACATCCAGGTAATAGAGTATTCAGACGAACCAGAAACATTCATCAGGAATGTCTTTTATAATTATAATGTACAATGCGTAAAGATCGAAAACCGTGGAAATATAGTTCATGCCACGGTGACTGTTGATCCAAAAGTCAAAGGAAAGGCCATCGGGAAGAATGGGAAGAATCTGAAAATCGCAAGGGACATCATTAACAGGCATCACAATATTCAGAGCATCAGTGTCGCTTAGCCTGAGAGGGTAATTGCTCCCTTTCGACTTCGAGCTTATCGGCGGTCGGGTACTCCTCGATAATGTAGCAATTGTATGGAAGAAATGAGGATATTTCTTCAAGAATCCACGGGGCTATCTCGATCCTTTTCTTACCTCTGTCGATGTAGATCAGTTCTTTCGGTACCTCGAATTCACTAATGAGATAGTCGCTGATTTCCCTAAGCTTATTACCCTCAATGACCCCTTTCAAAAGAGTACCGTCTTTTGTGATAATATCTCCCGCTCTCGCGATGTTCTTCGCTCTTCTCTTAATTCTGTTCCTCATCTGAATGCGGTCTTTAAAAGCAGAGGAACAGTAGTGTCTAGAGATTTCGAGATCGAGCTTCAAGATCTCAATGGCAAGTTCTTCGCTCCCAAGAACTGCACTTGATATATCATTCTTCACTTCAAATCCCTTTGCTTTGAGGCGCCGCCAATTGGTTTCTGAGACTTCAAGCTCATTCAGGTTCACGAAATCCATTTTAGCACGATTAGCATAAGACACCAATTCTACAATTTCACTTTTCATATCTGGAATCGCTGGAATTTCAAACCCCACGTCCATATTTGTATTAGCCACAAAGTCCGCTATATTTGTCTCCTCAAGTCTCCTCCACATGTGGAGCGGCGGATGGATGCGCAGTTCATCGAGACCAGACGCCTCAAGTGCTTTGAACGCTTGAATATTTATTGATGCTGTGTACAAATGAATATGGTGATCCTTTCCGAATTCATCCTTGAGGTGCTTGATAAACATGATTGTGCGATCAAGAACTTCAAGTGGATCGCCACCAGTGATACCAGTGCCCTCAGCATCGATCAGCCTTGCTTCTGCTATAGCTCCCTCGACATACTTGATTTTCATCTCATTTGCATAAATCACATCTCTCCCTTTTTTTTTCGAAGAAAGGGGACAGTAGTAGCACGACGCAGCACATCTCCCTGTGATAAGAAGAACGAGCTTGGCCCCCTTTTTGCAGATTCTACATCCTTGAGGTAATTCTCCAACATATCTTGAGCCGGCGCCGTGTGATCGCATGTTCATCGGATTTCAGCACATATTTCTTGAATTAAAGTTTTGTGGGTCTTGAAAGTGGCTGTCGTTCTTTCATCTCCGAAATAAATAGAACTGTCGCAGGATCTATGTAGCGCTGAATAGGTTAAGGCGACGATAATTCCATTCTGCCGTAATGCAGGCCCTAGTGCTTTGACTGGTCTTAAAGCGTATTGACTCTAAGAAGGGATTAAATTGAAACTATTCCATTTCCTTATACGGTTACTTGCAATCAGTCTTGATCAACTTCCTAAGCTAGTAAACTAAAAAAGGGGAGCCTCTATATGGTGATACTGAAGAAAAAAAATAGGCTAATACTTGCACTCGATGAAACAGAAAAGGAGAAAGCGCTGCGAATGGCCAGGGAACTAGCGGATCTCGTTGACGCCATAAAGATCAATTGGCCGCTGGTGCTGAGCTCCTCCCCCAATGTAATCTCGGAAATTGCTGACTTCTCGGACGTGATTTGCGACTTCAAGCTTGCTGATATTCCGAGTACTGTGAGGCTTATTGCGGAGAAAGCGATAGACCTAGGGGCATCGGGAATCATAGTTCACGGCTTCGTAGGGCATGATGTTGTGCGTGAGGCTGTTAAGGTTGCCGGGAATGCTGCTGATATATTTGTCGTGACTGAAATGAGCCATCCAGGAGGACGTGAATTCACGGCGCCAGTTGCGGAGAGGATAGCGTCCCTTGCCGTGGAGTGCGGAGCATCGGGTGTGATAGCGCCTGCGACGAGACCAGAACGCATACAAGCAATTCGCGAAATCGTTGGAGATCTCCTGATTTTGTCCCCTGGAGTCGGCGTTCAAGGTGGAAGTGCGGCAGAGGCTATACGCATGGGGGCAGACCATGTAATCGTCGGCCGATCCATCTACAAAAGTTCAGATCCTAGGGGAACTGCAGAATCGATATGTCAAGAAATTAGAAGCTGTCAAAAGTGTAAATGAGGGAACGACTGAGAATGTATCCAGATATGTTAATATTAGTATATGGCTGTGAACAAATATTTATATCGGGTCAGTTATCGACTTGCCACGATTTTGTCAGGGAGACTTTGAGATGGAAGGGAAAGAAGCGTCGAGCTTGGCAATAAGGAACCCATTCAAATCGTTTGGCGGTATCAGAACAAATTTCAGCGATTCCTGGCTTGGCAAGAACTGGCACACGATTCTCGTTCTGTTCATGGTCTTCCTATTAGCATTTTTCATGAGAAGTTATTTTGGATATTCACTTTCCGTCGATAATGGATTTCTTGTATCCGGAGGATCCGACTCGTATTACCATAAGCGCGTAATCGATCATGTAACGTCAACTGGACAGCATCTGGTTTTAGATCCACTATTGAACTATCCGATCGGCATGAGGAACCCCCGTCCTCCGCTGTATGATTGGTCCATTGCAGTTTCGGGAATGTTGATTTCATCGCTGAGTAGCGTGTCATTGGCGGATGCTGTTGGATACTCTCTCATACTATCAACGGCTTTCTGGGGGGCGCTAACGGTCTTTCCAGTGTATATGATAGGTCGAACAGCGTTTGGTAACAAGGCCGGAATAATCGCCGCATTTCTCTTTGCGATTATGCCTGGTCATATCTCACGCAGTGTGCTTTCCTTCGCGGATCACGATTCAATGGTTCTCTTCTTCAGTGTCTGCTCTTTTTATTTCCTTTTGGTATCCCTCAAGGTCATACAAGGTGACAAATGGGTTGAATCATGGAAAGACGGAAAGTCAATTCTCAATGGGCTAGCGAATTACTTGCGCATAAATTGGTCATCGATATGTTATGCCGTCCTCGCAGGCTTGTGCTTGGCTGCCGTGGGAATGATTTGGACAGGCTATGCTTATCTCCTTGTCATTGTTCTTGCATACTATTTAGCTCAGATTTTTATTAACAGGTTCAGAAATGCCGATTCTTTGGGAGTTATGATCACTCTCACTGCCATGCTGCTTGTTGCTTTTGCGGTAATGGCGCCAGTGTACTACCAGATGAATTATTGGGGGACATGGTTTGACATTCCTTTCTATTTATTTTTGGGATCGACCATTGTTGCAATGGTATTCGTTGTGACGAGAGATTATCCCTGGGCGCTTGTCATTCCGTCTTTTGCAATACTTGCTGGCTTCGCTCTCATCGTTTTGTCTATGACCGCTCCTGACATTTTTGAAGCGATAATTTCGGGTCAGGGGTATTTTGTCAAAAGTAAGCTCTATTCGACCATTTCCGAAGCTCAGGCGCCGAGCTTTTCTGATCTGGCGCTCTCCTTTGGAGCTATAACCTTCTGGCTCTCGTTTGCCGGTGTGGTTATCGCAGCTATAAAAATTAGGAAAAATGTGGCACCATACTTCGTATTTATCGTGGTCTGGACTGCAGTGTCCATGTTCATGGCAGTCTCCGCAGCAAGGTTCATGTTTAATGCGAGTCCCGCTTTCGCATTAACAGCTGGCTGGATTGTAGCGATGATCGTCGATGCTGCCAAGTTCTCTGAGATCTCTCGTGCGCTCGCAAGCGGTCCTGGGATTAGGCCTCTCAGCTTGCTGCGACGTGCGATTAAGATAAGGCACGTATTTGCAGCGTTTTTCCTTGCGTTTTTGGTCGTGTTGCCGAATGTGTGGGGGGCAACTGATGCCGCAATACCATCCGAATTGAAAGCGCAGTATGATAAGCAGATTTATGACATTATGCCTGGTTTTGCCAAACCTTCAAGCTATGATGTCATAAATGGTTCTAATTGGTACTTCGGAGCATTTTCATATAGTATGCCGCTCCCTTCGCAGTATTGGCCCGCTGCGTGGAGCTGGTTCAGAACCGCTGATTCTGATATCATTCCTATTTCTCAGCGGCCTGCATTTCTCTCTTGGTGGGACTATGGATTTGAAGCAATCCAGGAGGGGCAGCATCCCACGGTTGCCGATAACTTCCAAAACGCATATCAGTTCGCCGGCAACGTCTTGATGTCGCAGAATGAAACGTCTGCTATCGCCCTTTTTATAATTAGAATTCTTGAGAAAACGGGAATTGACGATGGGGCAATAAACCAGATCCTTTCAGGTCGTGGAGTGAACTGTGTGAAGCTCTACGACATTTTGAATCATCCAGAAAGATATGTCGAGATCGTTAAGAACAATCCTGAAATCTATGGACCTAGAGACAGCGATTTGAGTGCCACAAATGCAAAGTACGTTGCTGGAAGTGTAGAATTGTCGAAGGTTGGGCTTGAGAACCTTGTTGAAATTTACAGCGAATTGCGCGAGCTGACGGGAATTGATGTTTCGTACGTAGCGGTTGATAGTCGTTTATTTCCATTTACGGCACTGAGTGCCAATATATTCTACGCTCCAGCCAAACTCGCTGATTTTAGAATAGATCCTCTAACAAACTCCCCCGTTGATTTCTTTGAAATTAAAGCTGTAGATAGCGAGGGCGGTCTTCACGATGTCGCAAATGTAACATCAGATATGACAATTGTAAATTACCAGATAGTTTACAAGGAGATGTTCTACAATAGCATGCTCTATAGGGTCTTCATGGGCTATGGACCTTATGACGTGGGGCTCACACAGCAAGGTCTGCCAGGATTGACGGGAAGTCTCGCAAGTTATCCGCCTATGCAGGGATGGAACATGACACATTTCAGGATGGTCTATAGGACCGCATACTACAATCCATTCCCTGAGAATCAGGCAAGAAATCATTCATCTGCTTGGCGGGCGGTGAGCTACAACGAAGCACTGGAACTGAAAAAGAAAATTGAAAGCGGAGAAATCGAGGGAGTTGTTGATGCCAGTGCTAGCGCTCTGATCCAGGGCGTTGTTTTCCTCCAATATTATGATGGTGCAGTTGTAGAAGGAACGGTGACAACAAATGCGGGTCTTCCGTATCCAGATGTATGGGTTACCGTTCTCGATGAGTATGGCATTCCTCATCAGGCAGTAAAAACGGATGAAAACGGACGCTATGAGGTAATCGCGCCTTTTGGTAACGTCACACTCGTTTACTCTTATGGTTCTCTCGACCTGCGGACACAGGTTGCCACGGAGCTTGAGAGAGTATCCTTCGATGTCACATACGACCAGGCAATGAGGAAGAAGGTTGATTCGGATCTTGATGGTAGGTGGGACTACTTCATCACTAAGAATGTGATGATAAAAGGTAGCGCTATTAAAGGAAAGGTGTATTGGGATGTTAACGGCGACGGATCATTTACCTCAGGGTCAGACAAGCTCATGAGTGACGCCACGGTAATAATAGAGAACTCAAGCAGGGGTCTTCGATTTGAAACAACGGCGAGCTCGTCGGGATATGCTTTCTATGGGTTGCCGCCGATGAACGCCTCCCTGTACGCGGTGCATTTGAACCACAGCTTTGCCTTCAAACAAGCAAATCTCATGCCACTTGGAAATATCACGATTGATATCGGTGTGAAGCCTGCCAAAATTGGAGGCAGAGTAAGCTTATTTGATAACACATCGGCTGCGAATTTTGATTTTATCATTGTTGACACGGTTAATGGGGAAAGAATCGAAGTCACTACTGGTGTAGATGGAGACTACGTAGTCGATCTCTTACTCTCAGGTCGGTATATCATTGAGTCCTCGAACCCATCGCTAATTTTAGTACCCCGCGAGATCAACATCAGCGAGGGCGAGGAAAAAGTTCTCAATCTTTTTGTAGACAACGCCATTGCTATTTCGGGGAGGGTGACGATAGGCGACGTAGCGGTAAGCAACGCTACTGTTGCATTCATTTCGGAAAATGAGAGATTCTGGGTAGTCACAGATGCAAAGGGATTCTATGATATTGTTCTGCCATCCCGCAGTTATACTGTCTTTTCGCTATCACTATTTAACGACCAGATGTATGTTCACCTATCTTATCTGGGCGCATCATCATCGGGAACTAATTATAACATTCGGCTTGTTCGAGCTATTATAACAGATATTACTGTTCTTGATCATTCATCACGGAGCATTGCAGGAGCGGAAATTGTTGTCAAATCGCAGGCAACTGGCGCAGAGCTCATGTCCGTTACAAATGCTAGCGGATCTGCGAAGTTGATTATTCCATCTGGCGGTTATTTGATATACGTAAGGTCTAACGATTCTGCATATTGGAACGACCTCTATGTAGACAGGTCAGAACGCATTTCTATTGTTTTATCTCCTGCCATCTCAGTATCTGGGCGGGTCTGGTACGATGAAAATGGCAATGGTATTGCAGAGACGGGTGAATATCTAAAGAATGTAGATGTGAGTCTTCGAGACCGCAGTGGCAGGGCAATTAGATCGTCAACAGATTCTCTCGGAGCTTTTGGCTTCGTCGTTCCATCGGGTTTCTCGTATGATTTGACAGTTTCCAAGTTTGGATTTGCCACGGAAACGATCGGGTTGCCGTCGCAGGTCGATTCCTATTACTCGAACATTAAGCTCTCACCTTTGAACAGAACGGTCAGTGGGATTGTGCGTTATGCATCAATGCCAGTTAGCGATGTTACTGTAACATTCGTATCGACTCTATGGGGCACACACGCAGCTGTGAGCGACGCAAACGGGCATTTCCATATTATGTTACCACCTGGTGAGTATTATGTAAGTGTGCATCAAAATGTAACGATCGGAAGCAATGCTACCATATATCAGTACACTTCATCAATTAAGGTTTTAATCGGTTCTGATCCCGATTTGTTAGAAATTGATTTATTAAAGAGAACGAGAGTTTATGGGTCGATATATCCAAGTGATCTCGGAACGGCGACAATCACCTTTAGCGGAGTCGAAAATAAGACCGTTTCGACATCCAGCTCCTTTGATTTATATCTGATGGAGGGCAACTATTCAGTCTACGCAGTGATCAACCGAGCTACAGCTGATTACGCGTTCCTTGGTTTGCTTACAATCACCCCATCCTCGTCGCCCTTGAATTTGACCATGTCAGTTGCACGGACCATCCGTGGAATGATTTATTCTGGTAGTTTGCCGTTTTCGTACGTCGTTCCGGTTGAGGTCAGGAATGAAGAGGGGGCTGTTGCGAGAGTCTCCTCTCTTGCCACGGGGGCTTTTGAAATTATACTTCCGAACGGCAACTACATAGCTAGTGTAGATTATCGCACGACATCGTGGATCGGCAGAGACTTTCGATATGTCAGATATATTGGCAATGCGTCTATGACGATACCTTACACCACGTATGCTATTATATCGCTTGAGCGCTCCTACGACAATTCAACGATGAGTGGGATAGTCTTGGATAGGTTGGGGAAGCTCACAGCCGCAGCAGTCGAATTCATCCCGATGTCGGCAACTGCCATGCGAACATCAGTAACTTCCTTTTCTGGAAGTTTTATTGTAAGTATAGCACCTGGCAATTACACGGTCTACGCAAGACAGATTGGTGGCCAAGACGTATTCCTTGGCCTTGCCGAAATCCATCCGTATTCAAGCACAGTACAAAACATAACACTCCTGAAGGGAATGAAGTTTTCTGGTACGACCTTCAAAGGTGGAGTTGCTGGTAATGCCACCATGGAGATCGTTTCATCAGCAGGTGCGAAGCTGATGTGGTCATCGGACAATTTAGGCAACTTTGAAATCATACTGCCTGGGGGACACTACTCAATATATCTTTCATCTACGGGTGTGGAAAAGGGAATGTCTGTGCATTACCGAGGCGAGGTCAGCATAGAGTTGCTTGCGGATACGAGCCGAACGCTCGTTATGCAGAAAGTGGAGGCAAGACAAGTCGAAATCCAGTGGGACGAAAGCGAGAAAATGACGTTGAGCGCTGGGCAGACGGCAATCTACAATCTTAGAATTATCAATAAGGGTAACGTTGAGGACACCTTCGTGTTATCAGCTTCTGCTTCTAACTGGGCGATATCATTCTCTCAGAGCGCGGTGACAGTCGACTTTGGATACATGAATTCACAGCTCGTTACGGTAAGTATCACTCCTTCTGAGGGTGTGGGAGTATCGCATGCTCCTATAACGGTCAAAGTCGCCTCGACAGTGAATGCGTCTGTATACGACAGCGTCTTGATTGATGCGAACATTCTTCCAAGGTATAGCATTGCAATTAAATTTGATAAGCCGTATCAGGTCAATGGCACGCTCTATTCTTACAGTTTCCGAGTTGACAACAATGGCAATGCCAATGATACAGTCGTCGTCAAAATCGAAAATCGCGAATTTTTGGAACGAATGGGATGGAATGCCGAGCTAAAGGCTCAAGATGGCACGCACGTCAGCAATTTCACTGTGGAATTGCAGGCGGGGAAAGTCAAGTACTTCGATGTACTTCTCATACCAATTCGAAGCAAGCCCTCTCCAAGCATCACGATTATTTTATCTGCAACTTCTGAGAATTCATTGAGTGCTTCTGCTATTCTTGAAATGAAACCTCCGATGCCTCTGGTTCTGCTGCCATCTGGTGGGATTACCATAAGCGGCGAGGGAGTGTACTATTCGGAAGAACCTGTTCCCGCATCGACAATTGGTCTTGCAGGGGCATCTATTGCCGCATTTACGATCTTCATATTAATTGGAATTCACAGGGGGGTATTCAGACGAAGAAAGCGCTGACATTTCTTGCCACTTTTGCATTGATTGCTCTTTTATTTCCAGTATGCTCGTCGTCAGTGGTACTTGCCACTTCGTCATATTCTCCTCTTTACGCCACGATTGAGGGCAAGTATTGCATTGCAACAAATGAAAAATCAGAATATTTCATTAGGGTTGTTGGTGGACCTGCGGAAGTCACTGGTGGGAACTATAGTTTCACCGCAAAGCTCATCGGACCGCCGGTTGTACAAGCAAAAGTCGTGCCTACAAACGGAAAATCAGCTACGGGCATTTTTAGAGTCAATGTAACTGCCCCACCGAACCCTCAAAACATGATTCTGCGAGTGAACGTAACCTCTGCCTCTCCCGACGGTGTATCAGTTGAGACGGTTACAAAAGAATTCGTGATTGAAGTGCTCACTCCCGTCATTATCTCAGCAACGGTAAGAAATGAGGGTAACATGACCGTCAAAGATATCCCTTTCGCAATTTACGCTGATGGCTCGAGAATCTATGAAACAACGATAAGCTTGGATCCCAAAGCATCCAAGACTATTATGTATAACTGGACCGATCCTAATTTGCAGCCTGGTGTGCATGTAATAACTGTTGTTATCGATCCCGGCAATGAGCTTGTGAACCTTGAAACTGGAGGTACCTCGTACACCACGACGATATACATTGGCAAATCTGACTACACGATTGCCAATATCACGCTTGCGGCCGCATTTATCATCTCTTTAATCGCTATTTACATCGTTTACAGAAGACCAAAGAGAAGAAGGATGAAACAGCGGTGAGAAAGACCTCCTCTTTTCACCACATTTATCACTCATTTTCGAAAGATCGACTCGCCTTGCATTGGATTGAGTGCTTGTAAAATGAGGAATTAATAACATCCTTTGCGAATTTTTGCTTAGTTCTTAAGTTCGCCGAAAATTGCAGGGAAGATAAAGCTCGGTAAATTCACCGTATGTGGTGGTCAATATCCGGTACGATTTAAATATGAGTTTTATGTTAGTCCAATTCATGGCCGGAAATCTCATTGAAATCACTGACAGTAACTTTGATCGCATCAGAAAAGAAAACGCGAAATTGATTGTTGACTGTTGGGCGGATTGGTGCGGTCCATGCAGAATGATTGCGCCTGTTTTTGAAAAACTTGCGAATGAGTACATTGGTAAGGTAGCTTTTGCGAAGATGAATACCGATCAGAATCCTGAGCTCGTCAAAAGATTCAGGATAATGGCGATTCCAACTCTGCTGTTTTTTAAAGACGGCGAAGTAGTCGATCAAATAGTCGGCGCGGTCCCCAGGGAGAAAATAGTAGACGCAATAAAGCGGAATTTTTGATAATCGCTATTTCTTTGGTTTCGTCGTTGTTTCAATCGATTTTCATTTTGATTTTAATTATAATCCCATGCCTAGAGTCATGAATATATGTGCAAAACCCTATAGTTCTATCTAGGGTCGCATTTGTAGAAATCAATGGACTTTTCGAGATTTTTTAGCCTCTCTTCCAGCCTTTTGGAACAGATAGCTACGGCAACTTCTCCTCTAGTCTTTTCAAGCAACGACCTTGCGACGTCCTGCTTCCTTCTTATTGGAACGATTGCATCAGGGTAGTCAAAGCGCATGAGTATTAAGAAGATCTCCTCCATCATATCTAGGTATCTTTGTGCGGATTCTACTTCGCCATTTCTCAGCGACTCAAGTGCAAACCTGCGCAGCTCCCCGATGACATCTCCGAGCCCCAAAAGATAAGAAGCGGAAGTAATACCAAGGTCTTCCGGATCCGGTAGTTCTTCAGAATTTATGATCGAAAATAGAATCGAGGCTTCCGCAATTTCCGCCATTGCGTCCTCAACAAAACCAGCATTCCATATATCTGGGTGGTCTTCGAGAAGGCTTCTCAATCTATGGACTTCGTCCCTTGCTTCAGTGAATTCATTCTTAACATCTTCGTGCTTGTGGATTGCATGTACGATGCCTGCAGCAATTCTGATAATCGCCCTCGATGATTTGAGGGCCACCTCCCTCACGGCATCCTTTTCGTCGAGTTTGTATTGGATTTGACTGGCAATCTCTTCCAGATTCTTCATACACGAGAATATGGTGGGTTGCGTAAATAAAATTACTTCTGACAACGGAGTCTATTCATGTGTTCAACCCTCTTTTGAATCAGTTCTTGCTTGCCGATATCGTGCCTCACGTAAATAGCCTCGCCTCCTATGTGCTTAAGTCCGCGCTCGCATTGCGCCTCTGCCATGTCGAGATTGTCATCAATTCCCACCACTGCTACCGCTCTCGACGACGTTGTCGTGATTACACCGGAGTCTTCGTTCACCGAAGCGTAAAAGAGACGAGCCCCCTCTTTTTTGACGGCCTCTTCATCAACCCATATCCTTAACCCGCTCCTCGACTTTGTGCCATATCCTTCTGGTACAACATACTTACACACGGTGGCCTTGCGCTCAAACTCGACGTCTGCCCCGGATAAATTCCAGTCAGCAATGGCGGAACACACATCGACGAAGTTACTTTTCAATAGAGGGAGGACATTCATGGCCTCGGGATCACCCAGCCGAGCGTTGAATTCAATGATCTTTGGGCCGTCCGCTGTGAGCATGAACTGTCCATACAAAAATCCGACATATGGACAACCCTCCCCCCTCATGGCACTGACCACCTTTCTCATTATTTCCATGGCCTTTTCAAAATCGTCATTAGTCATGAAGGGCAGAAGATGGTTCTCTGCTGAGTATGATCCCATACCCCCCGTATTTGGCCCAATATCGCCCTCGTAGGCTCGTTTATGATCTTGGACAAGTGGCATGGGCACTACAGTTCTCCCATCTACAAATGACTGCAAAGTGAACTCTTCACCCTCCAATTTTTCCTCAAGTACAACGCCTGCGCCGCCGATACGCCTTTCGAAAATCTCCCTGATATATCCTACCACCTCATTCTTATCTCTGAGATGCTCCCCTTCGATTTTAACACCTTTTCCCCCAGTCAGTCCTACTGGTTTTACTGCTAATTGTCCATCAAAATCAATCGCAAATCTCTTTGCAGCTTCAAAGTCATCAAATGCTTCATATTTCACATTACCAGGTATGTTGTACTTTTTCAAAAGGTCCCTCATGAATCTCTTTGAAGTCTCGATCCTTGCTGCCGCTTTATTTGGTCCTACGCAAGCTATACCCTGGCGAGAAAGTGCATCAACAAGCCCTATCTCCAATGGCGCCTCAGGACCGATTACAGCTATTTCAACTCCCGCATCTACTGCAAACTCAGTTATCGTTTCGAAATCTACTTCTCTAATAAGGCGAAATTCCTTGCAGACGCGGCTGATTCCTGGGTTTTTGTTACTCATTGCCGCATAGATCTCCGCGCCGCCATCTACAAGAGCGCTCACGATTGCGTGTTCCCTTCCTCCCCCTCCTACCGTGAGAACTTTCATTTCAGATCACATCTGCAGAATCAACATGGGCACTTATAAAATTGTTCAAAATCTTATTTGGATGAAAATGCACGGTTGGCAATCTTTAGAATGGTGAACAGAGGAAATTACAGTCATGGACAAGCGATACAGTCGGATCGCAAATTCGATACATTATCAGTCAAATATTCTGAAAAGCGCAGTATGGGGTAAAAACGTCAGTAAAGTGATCTACCAATCACGTACTGCCTTGCGAAAGCTCAAAATCATTTAAATTTCGATTCCCATATCTTTTGCCAGTTGAGGTATCCCATCACCCCTCTTGACACTAATCATATGCATAGACTTGTTCTTTGTAATTTTTCTGTAATCACTTGCAATGCGCTCTGGGTCGATGTCAAGGTAAGGAACAAGGTCTATTTTGTTTAGAGCGGCAATGTCTGCGATCGAGAATATCATCGGATGTTTCCTCACCATGTCATCACCTTCAGTCACGGATATCAGCACAAGTCTCTTATCGGTTCCCAGTGGGAAATCTGCAGGGCATACGAGATTGCCAACATTCTCTATAAAAAGAAAATCGATAGAATCAAGATCCAATTGCTCAAGCGCGTGGCTCACTAAGTGAGCGTCGAGATGGCATTCTTTCCCTGTATTGATATTCACCGACGGAATTCCGATGGATGTAAATCTTTCGTAGTCATCCTGCCCAGTCACGTCGCCAGCGACAGCAGCCGGCCGCAAGCCTTTATTTATCATCTCAGAGGCTATTCTTTCTATAAGCGCCGTCTTTCCCGAGCCGATCGATCCCATAATATCTACTGATTTTATCCCTCTTTCTCTCAAAATCGAGTGATTTTTTTCCGCAATCTTTTTGTTTTCCCGCAACACGTCGAATTCCAATGAGATATCACTTGTCTTATGCACAGGCTAAATACGGCTCCCGTATAATAACTATCTTTTCTTTCACTGACACCATTAGAATTTCAATATGAGGCAATTACATATCAACATTGGTTATCGAAAAGTTTATCAATTTTCGAGAAAAACCCGAATAATTGGTTGACGCCTCAGTAGTTTGGAGTATCTAGTAATTGCTTTGTTCGTTATGGAATGGAACATCAAAAATATAAAGAGATTAGATTAGAGGGAAATTGCTTTTTCGCATCAACCATGAGTATATCCTCGGTCATTCCCGACAACGTGTTCGGTTTTTATGTTCCAGGATACAAAATATACCCGACAATCTTTAAATAAAGAGACTCCAATACTACATACAAATCCTTTCAAAACAGGGAGGAAGGATTTGGTCAGTAATTGGGGTGTAAACTATGAATTCAGACAATGAAAATGAGCGTGAGCCTGGCATAGGCCACGTTCTAGGAAAGAGAACGTTGGTTTATCTTGGGGTGCTAGCGTTTCTTTTTGCACTGTTCTTGCTTTTGAGCAGTGGTAATGCAAGCGCAGAGTATGTTTCCGAGGATATCACGGTGGATACAACGTGGGATGAAACTGGGAGCCCATACATCTTGAATACAACTATTACGATCCATAGCGGTGTAACATTAACAATAGAACCAAATGTAACAGTGATGGTAGATCCATTTGAGGTCTTAGTGGTTGATGGCAGTCTGGTTGCAACGGGAACTCCTGACAAGCCGATCACATTTACAACCAATGTGACAGATGTTTATTGGTATGGAATTGTGGTGCAAGAGGGTGGAAACGTTGCAATCACTAATGCGATCATTGAATATGCAGTTGTTGCCATCGAAATCCAGGATGGAAGCGCTTCTGTTACCGACACAGTTATTCGGCACTGCGATGTTTTCGGGATATACTGGAAATCTACAGTTGGAGATATTGAAGCTGCGTTTTCTGGGTTGCAGATAACGGATATTCGCGGTTGGATTTGGGGAATAGGCAATGGAATATCAATTACCGCGATCAGCGGAAATGTGACATTCGCGCTTTCAAACTGTAATGTAAGTGAAACATGGGGGTCGGGGATTGTCGTTCAAGCATCTGGGTGGATTGAAGCAGAGATCTCAGATACTGCAGTGAGCGATGCGTATCTCAATTCTGGTATCATCCTGTATTCGGCAAATGGAGACATTGTAGCTGCCTTAGAAGCAGTGATGCTCGATAGTTGCGGCTTACACGGAATTATAATATACGCCGCCAATGGGAACGCTGAAGTTGTTGCCACTTCTATCGAGGCCATTTTCAATGCGGAAGCAGGCGTTCAAGTAGAAGGGCTGAGCGCATCACTCTCGATAACCGACTCAAATCTGACAGAGAACAATGCAGGTCTTGCAGTATATGCCGATGACGGCGATGCAAGATTGGACGCTTCAGGCTTGGTTTTAGTGAATAATCAGGGATATGGGATCGTTGTGAACTCTTGGCCCGGCGATATAATGTTGGCTTTGGCATCTTCTAGCATTACAAATGGTGACTGGGCACTTGGAGTAGTCGCGGAAGCGAATGGTGGCGATCTTGAAGCGATTATCAATGATGTCGTTATAATAGGTGGCGCAGTCGGTCTTGATTTGAACGCGGCGGGCGATATAACATTGGATATTGCGAACACTGACCTCATTGCCAACAAGTACATGGTTGCATCGATTGTGGCAGAGGGAAGCGTTTCAGCGAATATTGATGAAGTATCGATGAACGGCGAAGAGGCAAACCAGTTTTCTTGGTATTATCCCAAAGAAATAGACTATGAATATGCTATCATAAATCCAGATGCATATACAATGGGGAGCTTGATGGTAATCACATTGCCATTTGCATTTCCATTTGGGACCAATACCTACACAACTTTGTATGTTTACCGCGGAGGATACATCTCTGTAGGTTCACCTTATCCATACACACCACCATTCAATATGTATTACGGCTCTGCAAATTTGATCGTTCCATGCCAGGATAATTACTACTATACAAACTATCCTTATATGAGTTACAAAATCGTTGGCGAAGATAAGATCATCATACAATGGTACATGATGAGCAGATCGATTGATCCGTGGTATCTCGGAAATGTCTTCCAGGCTATTCTATACTCCAATGGTGACATACAATTCAATTATGCTAACATGGATGCGCTGAATATCAATTATATCTCATATGATTACGGATTGAAAATCGGCTCAGATGCGATTTTGCTGAATTACGTTTGGATTCCGAATGTCTACGATGCTGACTACAAGAGCATATACCTAACAAGGGAAACATTCGCATATTATGGCATGTATGTAGCAGCAGAAAGCGGTGTCGAAGTCTCGATAGCCAATACGACGATTTCTCACTATGTCGGGTTCGGGTTGCTGTTCCTATGTGACAATGGTGACATAGCGCTTAGCGTGTCCAACCTCGCGGCTGATCATCTAGCTATTGGATATACTTCTTACCCAGTGGCCATCGGCGCAATTGCAGAGAACGGCACGATCAGCGCGACGATTACAGATTCCACATTCTCTAACATTATGGTTTATGCAATTGGATTCTTATCAAATGCGCTTTGGGGCGGTGAAGATCGCATCGAAATAACATCGAACACATTCGAGGAGGTTGGATGGTCGGCCATAGTCCGCAATGGAGCAGAAGATGAGGATGGACATAACGAGTTTGTTGAATACAGTGCCACTCGCACTCTGTCGGACAACAAAGGGATAAATAGTGGCGGAATGGCAGCAATGACATATCTCTGGACGACGGACTCCAATTGGAATATAACTGTAGAAGACGTCGTCGCCGGAAACAGCTTCACGGGTAGCCCAACCTTTGGATACATGCTCATCATTGGCGGATCGTTGCCGTTGCAAGGGCCTATGATGTCAATGATTGGACTATACTATGAGTTCGATATAGAGTATGAGAGTGCGAATGTGGATATTTGTGTTGCAGTGACCGGAAACTCGATAGAAAGTACAGGCACCGGCGGCATTTCTGTCTATCATGAGATCTATACTAATAACGGAGGAAGCGCCCAGATAAGCTCGTCAGTGGTCGTTAACGAAAACGAGCTCGTGGCACCGCTGGAGACACCGTTCTATGGTTGTGTGGATTTGATCTTCTATGCTTTTGCTAACAATGCCGATTCTGACAGTGCGATCAGCTCCGAGATCAGCTTCACAGTTGTGGATAATGAAATGATGTCAGAAGATTGTCTGACAATTGAGTCGTATGCCATTTACGTGAGCATCGAGCAGGCTATGGAGTACGGCCGTGGAAACGGATCTCTGGTAGCAGATGTTGTGATCGAGAGAAACCTCGTGGAAAATGCTGATGGTGGCATTGGTTTAGATCTTGAAGTAGGCAATTACAATCAGTTCGGAAGCCAGACAGTAGACGCAAGCATTTCTATTTCGAACAACGAGATCGGTGCAAATTATATCGGCATAGATGCCTATATCACTGCATATTCTGACTTCAGCCAATACTATCCGGTATACGAAATGGAGGTCTCTTCTTGCATTTCAATGATGTACGCCATGAATATTAACAACAACACCATCGCATCGACAGCATTTGGTTACGAGTGGTGGAGAGGTATCTCAATTCACACGGAATTATACGCGTACAACTACATGAGCCCCTTCGCACACGCAGCTCTTGAGGCAACTGACATGGTTTCAATAGCCGAGAATACGATCAATTTCTCGAGCTCATATGAATGGGTCGATGGATTCGTGATCGGGGCGGAGAACTATATCTACGCATCTGGTAAGGATTCCGTGTCGGATGCAAGTCTGGAAACATCGATCATATGCAATGCAATTACGATCTCCGAGGGCTCCGTTATTAATACTGGCATATACACATATGATGATTATGAGGCATGGACATATAATTATGACTTCAGCGGAGCTCCGCGCACCCAGATTGAATCAAAGCTTACAATTGCAGAAAATCAAATAGTAGGGTCGATCCTGTATGGTATTGAAGCGGAGCTGGATCTATATTCCGGTTACGGCACCTCGATGCTCGAAGTTGATGTGACCCAAGAGATACGGAATAACATTATCAATGGGTTCTACTGGTACGGAATAGATGTCGAGTTGTACTCGCAACTTGATCAATTCATTTATGATCTATTGCAATCTTCCGCAGCAATCAGCGGATCAATTGGTATATCCATAGCTAGCAATGAGATCTCATCCGATGAAGCAGCTATAGAAGCCAGTGGGATATCCTTGTATGATTATAGGTACCTGTATGCATCAAACGGTTATTGGACCGGCGAAGCGACTTACCCGAGCATGGCTGTTGAAATATCCTCAAACAAGATCGCATTTGCAGAAGATCCTTATTACGCATACAACTGGGGAATCTACGCCTATTCTGAGTTGTATATGTACAATAATTACTACTGGACTTATGTACCTGGATTCCTCTCCCTAATAGTAAATGAGAACACGATCGAGTTTGCTTACGACGCAATAGACGCCGAAGGCTGCAATGCGACGATAACCAATAACGTCATCACATCAGCAGGTGACTATGGAATCTACCTGTGGAACTGCAAAGGAGTTGTTTCAAGCAATGAGATCTATGGTGGAATCTATGCTTATGGAATTTACGTTGAGGGGTGCGACGAAATTGAAGTCACTGGGAATACTGTCGACGGATGCGCTGACGGCGTCGTAATAGAGTATTCTTCGAATATTCTAGTATCTGGCAACCTGCTGATTAACAACGGCATCGAGGGCGGAGACACATACGGCATAGCGGCCTACGAGAGTTACAATGTAACCATTGAATCAAATGTCATCACCGGCAATGGAGTGGGCATTGAGATTTATTATGCTGAGAAGCTTGTCATCAGGGAAAACACAATTAACGACAATCTCTACTATGGTGCCTATGTTTACGAAGCCTACGACGTGGTAGTTGAGGAAAATGCGATCTGCCAGAACGGCGGCGACGGGTTGTATCTAGAGTACTGTTATGCAATAGTTGTTGGCAACAACACGATCTGCGAGAACATGGGCTATGGTCTCTATCTCTATGACTGCTACGCAACGATTTACAATGGAATTTATGCTGACAACAGCGACGAGGGAATATTTGCATGGGGTCTGGTTGAGTGGATTATTGATAGTGTTTCCGAGGCTCGCAACAATGATGTCTATGTTGGTGGAGACGTAACAGTTGTTAGCGGTGGCGTGCTTACACTCGACAACGTCTGGATGTACTTCTCGGAAGACTGGGACGACGGCGTCCCGCAGCTAACCGTCGAAGAAGGCGGGAAGCTGATTGCCGTGATGTCTGCCATAAGCTCTTGGTGGTGGTGGGAAGGTCCATTGCCCGACGGCTATCACTTCCGCTTTGAAGTGTATGGCGCCCTTGAGATGGAGACGAGCCAAGTGATAGGTGCTGTCGAACTGTATCTCGCACCAAGCTCCGATGCAAACATAAGGGCAAGCGTTGTTGCAGATAACTGGAGAAACGGTATTCACATTGACAACTGCTCTCCGAATATTTCCGGAACGATCATCGTGTACAACGGCATGGACGGCATTTACATCGAGGGAGAGAACGCAGCTCCAACGATTATGGACTGCCTCATCTCAATGAACAACCGCGGAATATACGCAGTTGGCGCTAACCTAGCGAACGTTATAGACAACGTGATCATAGGTAACTACAGAGCAGGCATCTATGTGCTGCGTGCTACAGGCTCCTTGCACGACAACATTCTAATGTTCAACATGGTCGAAATCTACGTCAAGGACAGCAGTGTCACGGTAGAGGACAACCAGATAGGCTATTCAACTCTCGTTGACATCATGGCGACCTATGCGCCTGCGTTCATAGGTGGAGAAGAAGTTCCGCTGTTCGGCGAATGGGTATTGACACCAGAGATGATCGCTTCGGCTCAGATGGAGCACATAGGTATTTATGCGATCAACTCAACGGTAACGGCGAGTAGCAATGTCTACGGTCTGCTGACTTACGCAGTATATGTAGCTGACTCAACGCTTGCATTCAGCGATGAAATAAAGTCAACGACACTTGTACTACCGTATTACGATGATTTCGGTACGCTCTACAACATCACCTTGCCGATATTCGTGTATGACGGTATCTACGCTTCCAAGTCATCGATCACGGTTAGCGATGCATACATCGAAGTCGTAGACGACGCGATCTTCCTCGGATCATCTGAGGCGCAGATCACGAACACCGTTCTCGAAGCAGGAGACTTTGATCTCTACCTCGTTGGAGGATCGAGTGCATGCGTTTCAGAGGTTACATTTGGATCCAAGGGAGCTAAGGTACTTGATGACTCGGTTCTTACAATCAACTATCGATTAACTGTGAAGGCACTTGACGAGAATGGTCAGCCTATGAGTGGAGTATGGATCGTAATCTACGATGCAGATGGACAAGCGGTTGCAGAAGGTCCGACGGATGAAAACGGCATATTCAGCGTTTGCCTTATTGGATATATACAAACCAGCGCGGGTCTGAGCGCAGCGAGGACCTATACGATCAACGCTTCCTTCGATAAGGGCTACGTTGTTGAAACGGTGGAACTCACGGACTCGATGGAGGTCATCGTTCAGCTACCTGTTAAAGAACCGATACAGTATGATCCAATGATTGGGATAGCGTATCTACTGATCTGCATGCTCATAGTATTCATCGCCGTTTTTGGCATGAGTACAAAACCCTAAATCCAAAACCCTTTTCCTTTTCTTTCATTCCTCATTTTTTATTTCGCTGCATTTTTTTCTGACTTCATAAACTAGTTAAAGGCAGAGGCTATTTATTGCGAGGATTGTTGATGACGCATTCTCAATTCATAAGGGACATTTTATTTCGTGCGGGCGCTGAGGAGGGGGACGAGATCAGAATCGAGATCGAAGGGCGCGTATACGAAGGGATACTGATGCCCCATCACGATTTCAGTAATCCGGAGACGCTTATAATAAAGCTGAAAAATGGATACAATATTGGCGTTAGGATTTCCAATGATGCAAGGGTGGTTTCTTTAAAGAAGGGGATTGAGAGGGGAAAAAAAATCATCAAAAAAATATGTCGCAACGAAAAGAAGAGCGTCGCCGTCATCGGCACTGGTGGAACGATAGCGAGCTACGTTGATTATAGGACAGGCGGCGTTCATCCAGCCGTGACAGCGGAGGAACTCATGAATGCCGTACCCGAAATCACAGAAATCTGCAACATAGACGCTCAAGTACTATTCTCAATTTACAGCGAGAATATTGACGTAGATAAATGGCGAGCGCTTGCAGAGGCTGTAGCAGACAAGCTAAGGAGTGGATATGAGGGGTGCATAATTCCTCATGGGACAGATACGATGGGGTTTACGGCTGCAGCACTTTCGTTCATGTTTGAGAAGCTACCCCGGCCAGTCGTTCTTGTAGGAGCTCAGCGATCATCAGATCGACCATCGTCCGATGCATACACCAATCTAATTGCATCAGCGCGTGTGATAATTGAATCGGACATCGCCGAGATATGCGTGCTCATGCACGAATCGCCATCAGACGTCTCCGCCCTTGTTCATCGGGGTGTCAAGGTGAGGAAAATGCATGCGAGCAGACGTGATGCCTTCAAAAGTATCAATGATTCTCCGATAGCGAGGGTTTATTTTGACGGTGGTATCGATTATCTCACCTCTTACAACAAAAAGAACTCAGAAGGCGTAGTCCTGAGGCCTGAAATGGAAAAGGAGGTCGCGTTGCTCTATTTCTATCCAGGCATGAGCTCCTCGAAATTTGAATCAATTCTGACTGGTCACAAAGGTGTCGTTATTGCTGGCTCTGGTTTAGGACACGTTTCCTCGGACATGATCAAATCGATAGCGAAGGCAATCAAGTCCGGCACGAAGATCGTGATAACATCGCAGTGCCTTTACGGTAGGGTAAACCTGAATGTCTACGATACTGGACGGGACCTTCTCGCTGCGGGTGTTATACCCGGCGAAGACATGCTTCCTGAAACTGCCTTTGTCAAGCTCATGTGGGTACTCGCAAACGCTTCGTCTGACGATGAAGTCTCCGCAATGATGCAGAAGAATCTCCGGGGTGAAATCTGCCAAAGGAGGGAACTCAGTGGTTGAGCAGGCAACAATAGGGCTGGAAATCCATCAGCAACTCGAGACTAACAAGCTCTTCTGTTCATGCAAATCTCGTCTTGTGGATGAAGAAGGAAAAGAGATCGTGCGACGTTTGAGGCCATCACAAAGTGAACTCGGGGAGATTGATCGAGCCGCTCTTGCTGAGGCTGAGAAGCATATGAAATTTCATTATCAGCTTCCTCCGGACGTGTCTTGCCTTGTTGAAGCTGATGAGGAGCCTCCGCATGATGCGAATAGCGATGCCGTTGACATCGCCCTTACTGTTTCTTTTCTTCTCAACGCAAGGCCGGTTGATGAAATTCATTTCATGAGGAAAATCGTGATCGATGGGTCGAACACTACTGGGTTTCAAAGAACAGCTCTCATTGCACTCAATGGTTTTATCGAAATTGGAGAAAGGAGAATAACAATCCCGACGATTTGTCTCGAAGAAGATGCAGCTAGGAAAATCAAGTCAGGAGAAGGCGAAGTGGTATATCGATTGGATAGGCTGGGAATCCCTCTTATCGAAATTGCCACTGGCCCAGAGCTTCACTCGCCAGAGGAGGTTAAATTAGCTGCGCAGAAAATTGGATCTTTGCTGAGGGCGACCAAGCGAGTCAAGAGGGGCATAGGAACGATAAGGGAGGACCTTAATATTTCAATTCCAGGTGGCGCAAGAGTAGAAATAAAGGGGGTACAGGAACTCAGGATGTTGCCTATCTATGTGTCTAAGGAGATTGAAAGGCAGAAAATGCTCCTTGAGATCCGCGATATGCTTGTATCCCGCTCCCCTCCGAAGGTCGAACTGAAACTCTACGATTGCACGGAAATCCTCAGCCGAACGAATTCGAAGATTATTCGCTCATCGATATCATCCGGCGGCAGGGCTCTCGTACTCCCTCTAAGGGGTTACGCAGGGGTGTTAAAAAGCGCGGACGGTCGATTGCGACTCGGAGCCGAGCTCGCTCAGCATGCAAGGTCAAGAGGGGCGGACGGTATTTTTCATTCGGATGAATTGCCCGATTATGGCATAGATGATGCGGCCGTCCTGAAAATTCGCTCCGTCTTGGGGTTGAATGAAGACGATGCATTCGTCATCAGTGTTGATATACCTCAAAGGGCAGAGAAAATACTAGAGGCAGTTGCTGCTAGGGCCCAGTATGCATTGATAGGCGTGCCGGAAGAAACAAGGGATCCGTTGGATGATGGTACGAGCTCTTACAGCAGACCGCTACCTGGAGCCGCTAGGATGTATCCCGAGACTGATGTTAGACCGATCGTAATCGAGGCATCGCGGCTCAATCGTATTCGAAATAGTTTACCAGAACTCCCAGCATCGAAGATCAAGAGGTTTGTTTTGCAGTATCGGATTCACGAACAGCAAGCAGAGCAGCTGGTGAGAGAAGGATATGAGGAGATATTTGAGGAGATTGTTTTGGCGTACGGAATGGCTAACGTAGTAGCGAGAACATTTCTTAATACGCTTCCCGAGCTTGAAAAGGAAGGAGCGAACATTACTTCGCTGAGCGACGACATCTTCAAACAGGTCTTTCGAGCGTTGCATCAGAACAGATTTGCAAAGGAAGCGTTACCCAACATCTTGCTAACGATTGCGAAGGGACGTACTCTTGATCAGGCTATAGAGGAACTCGGTTTAAGAGCAATGTCGAACGAAGAAGCAATGGCTATAATAGAAAGCCTCGTGGAAGCGAACAGTGAATTCGTGAAGAGAAAAGGACATGGAGCAATTGGCCCGTTGATGGGAGAGGTAATGGCACAGCTGCGCGGTAAAATCGACGGAAAGATCGCAAGCGAACTGGTAAGGAAAGCTGTAGAGAAAGTAATGAATTCATGAGATTCTAATGCAGAATGGGGCGCAGTTGCAGTACCGAAATGGTCTCAAAGAACAAGTGCATCTCGGCGATTCTCTCGACTTTGAAGTCGCTGAGTATTTTCTTTAATTCATTTTCGTTCATGAGCGAAGAGACTACGACGATGATTCGACCCTTTTCCGAAAGAAACCTAGGGGCTTCTCGCAGGAACCGTGCTAATACAACGGTTCCACATTCGCCGCCGTTCCAGGCGACAGATCCGTCCGCATCATCGTTGGCGGGGATGTAGGGCGGGTTGAAAATAATCGTGTCGAAGCAGCCCTTGGTCGACGAGAACAGATCAGAATGAACGGCATCGATCTGAACATCATTGCATTTGGCATTTCTTTTTGTACACTCAATCGCCTTCTTATCAATATCCACTGCAGTGACAACCGCACCAGCAACAGCACAATGAATTGAAACGATACCGGTACCGCAGCCCATTTCCAAAAGTCTTTCGCCAGGCGTGACCTCGATGGCTTTGATAAGCAGAAACGTATCCTCCCTTGGTGGATAGACACCGGGGCATTCCCTTATTATAATATGTTTCAATATTTGCAAGAGTTCACCTTAAAATGCATTTTATCGTCTCTTCTACAGACTTAGGTTCATTTTCTTATTTACAAAATTCGTCATAATTCTTCTCTTTCAAAATTTGCCCGCAAAACAAAAATAATGCTGCATCTTGCTACACCCAAGAGGTGCGGACCCAATGAATTATATGTCTCTATTATCGATAATCGCCATCATTTTTTTCATTATTTTCGGGCTTACAAAAAGATCCAGTCTGACAAATTCGCTAGTTCTCGGAAACCTTATTGTTTTTTTCTTCACGATCTTATCGTTAGAGAGATTTGGTTTTTTTATCGTGTCTCCTGTGCAGTTGGAGCTCGGATTTAGACCCGCATACTTGACAAATATGGAAAATTTATACACTCTCTTCACTCAGATGTTCGTCCACTCAACTATTGCCCACATTTTCTTTAATATGCTCTTTTTGTTTTTCATCGGAGGGCATCTCGAATCTAGAATAGGAAAGCCTCGTTTTCTTCTTGTTTATCTTTTCTCAGGGATCGTAGGTGTACTTGCTGAATCTCTGGCTCAATGGAATTCGGCCGTGCTTATTATCGGAGCTTCCGGTGCAATCTCTGGAGCAATGGGAGCTCTTATTTATCTATATCCTAGGGACGAGATTCCTATGTTTTTGGGCCCCCTATTCTTACCAAAGGTTCCTGTGTGGCTTTCTGTGGGTTCTTGGTTTGCGATTCAACTCGCGATGGCATTTGTTGACACAGGGCCAGTTGCATACATGGCGCACATCGGCGGATTTCTCGGCGGGGCCTTGCTCGCGTCAATTCTGGCAGGAACTGTTAGGAAAGCAGAGGAATCGGCCATAGGAAAAGCGCTTCATAGCACGCAATCAATTGAGTCGCTGGAAGAATTGGCAACGACGGAAGAGCTAATGCGCGCTCTTTCAATAATAAAAAAAGAGAGATTCGATGACGTGAGAAAGGCATGGCTCGAGTATTTTGCGAGGAAAGCTAGGTGCACAAGATGCGGATCGGAGATGTCGCTTCAAAAGAATAAAATTCGATGCAATTCATGCGGTTTTGAAGTGAAGATCGAATGAGTGATATCACGGTCACCGTTCTCGCCGAAGGCGCGATCAGAAAAGAATGTGGATGTATATTGGAAGCCCACTCGACTTCCACTCTTATCGAAGACGGCAATTTCAAGATCGTCGTTGATACAAGCAGCCGCGAATATCGTGAGAAGATTCTCGCAAGATTGAAAGAACTTGGCATCAGATGTGACGAGATTGATGTAGTTGTCATCACACACCTGCATCACGATCACTGCTCAAACAACGATCTCTTTGTGAACGCCCAATTCATAGCGCATGTTGCCGAAAACCCACCGTCGCATTACAGGGTAATTGATGAAAACCATAAACTCTCGCCATCTGTAGAAATCGTGCATACCCCAGGACATACCCCGGGTAGTGCCAGCGTATTTGTCAATGCATCTTCGAAGACTGCAATTACGGGCGATGCATTGCCTACAAGGGATAATTATATCAGATGGATTCCGCCGGGTATAAACTATGATTATTCTCTATCCCTGCACAGCATGAAGCGCATTGTAGAATTTGCAAATGTAGTCGTACCTGGTCACGATCGACCATTTCCTATCGACCGATAAGTATAACTTGAAGTATTCTGAATTGATCAATACGATAGAAATGACGATGCCTAGTACCATCTATATAGAATGTCCGAATTGCGGAGCAAATACTTTGCACGAAGTGTTAAGCGGAAGAATTGGTGGGAAGAGAGAAAGCCTTGAGGCAACGGTCCAGTGCAGGAAATGTGGGACCATTCACAACACATCATATGTGGAAATGAAACCGGTCAAAGTTCCAATTATCATCAGCAACCTAGGAAAATCAAGAAAAGAGGAAATCGAACTTGGTCCTGATGAACTCATCGCGATCGGCGATGAATTGTTGATAGGGGATTCCCAGGTGATTGTAACTTCGATTGAGAGCCACGAGAGGCGAATGAAGGAGGCAGTTGCAAGAGAAATTGACACAATTTGGGCGAAGAAGTTCGACAGAGTAAGGGTGAAGATTTCCATTAACAAGGGTAGCCGAACAATACCTGCTGAGTTAGAAGTCCCGCCCGATGAGGAATTTTTCGTCGGGGACATCTTTAGAGTTGGAAAATTCGATGTTGTGGTGCATAGCATCAAAACAAGGAACAAACTGATGCATGAGGGTAGCTGCCAAGCCCAAGATGTTGTCAGGATTTATGCGAAAATTGTCAGGACAACGAATGCCTGAGGTGTTGGCGACATGGATTATGAATCTGATAGAAAGAGGATGGTACAGATCCTAGTCGATAAGGGCTATCTCACGAAGCCTGAGGTCATCACGGCCATGATGAAAGTTCCACGTCATCTTTTCGTTCCTGAAGACATTAGACGTAGCGCTTATTACGATACCCCTTTATCAATTGGTGAAGGCCAGACTATATCTGCACCTCACATGGTCGCAATTATGCTTGAGATCCTCGATATCCAATCGGGCATGAGAATTCTAGAGGTCGGCGCTGGATCTGGATACCATGCAGCCCTTATGGGAGAACTTGTAAGACCTAATGGCCATATTTATACAATTGAAAGAATTGAGTCGCTGGCCGAAAAAGCGAGGAAGAATTTGGCACTGGCAGGATATGAAGATGTTGTTACCGTTATACTTGGCGATGGATCTGAGGGTCTCGAGCAATATGCCCCGTACGATAGGATCTGTGTCACGGCAGCCGCCCCCTCCGTTCCAGAACCGCTGAAAAGGCAACTCTCTGATGGAGGCAGATTGCTAGTACCGGTAGGAGGTCATTGGTATCAGGATCTAATTCTTGTGGTAAGAAAAGGAGACGACTTCCTCCAGCAGAATCTTGGTGGCTGCGTATTTGTTCCGCTGATTGGAAAGTATGGCTACAGCGAATAATGAACATCGATGATATAAGGTAAAATAGAACGGAGATCCTTCGATACGATGGTGAGGTGAGCATTCCTGGCAACAACATCATCAACAGGATTGAAAGCAATCGAGAGACCGCACCCCCTAAACATTGACACATCGACAGAACTATTACCAATACAAACAGCTCTTCTCCTACTCACCGCAAATTTCTCGAGAATCGACTCAAGTGCGTGGTTCTTGTTTTTTAGCTTTACCCTCAAAATTCCCTCCCCAGTAAGAAAACCATTTTCATCGCATTTCACTCCATTGGCAATATAGTCGTCGAACCCAAACTCATTCTTGAGTCTTTCTGCGACAATGTCCAAGCCACCGCTAACGATGACAGTTTTGATACCTCTCTCTTTAAGTGTCATCACAGTTTCCATAATGCCGCGAGATAGCGGAATTTGGGATAGGATGTCTCGGAGCTCATCGATGCTCAGCCTTTCTATGCGATCTTTCCATAACGCGATATCTCTCTTCATGAATTCAAGATCATCGATCTCATCTCTTAGATAGGCTTGAAGCGCGGTTTCGTTCTCAACTCCGAAATGCTTGTGGATCCACGTCCATGAGCTTGGGTAATCTACGAGCACTCCGTCCATGTCGAAAGCCACGATGTCGAATACTTTTCTAGGATTCATTTCCAGAATTTACGACGAGTATGAAAAGGTTATTAAAATCTTGCCGCGATGAGACAATCGATGATTGTACTAGTCGGCGTTGGGCACGTATTCGATATTGCCGCACAGGTCCGAAAGATCATTCTTCATGAAAGACCAGCAGCAGTCTGTGTGGAATTAGACCCATATAGATTTGAATCACTTCGAAATCCCGAGGCGACTCGCGCAGTCCCGATAACATACCGAATTCTCGCAGAGGTTCAGAAGCGAATGGCCAAGGAATTCGGTGGAGAGGTTGGTGGTGAGATGATCGCCGCCATCGAGGCGGCCAAAGACATCGGTGCAAGTGTAGAATTCATAGATGAGGATGCCACGATGGTGTTCCAGAAGCTTTGGCGGGAGATGCCGGTAAAAGAGAAAATCACCCTTATGTTTTCGGCAATAACAGGGATTTTTGTCGCGAAGGGTAGAATTGAGAAAGAACTCGAGAAATTCCAAGAGAGCGAAGAAGAATACTTCAATTACCTTGCAAGGGAACTGCCAACGCTGAAAAAAATTCTGATCGATGACCGTGACAGGATTATGGCGGAAAGGATCGAGAGGGCTGATGCTCGATATGGAAGTGTAGTTGCAGTCATTGGAGAGGGGCATATTAATGGCATCAAAAAACACCTCGGTCGGGTCGACATCAAGGTATTTAGACTTAGCGATCTACGTGATTGGTCATCAAAAGGTAGTAGGTTATTGACCGAAAGCAATGCCGAAGCGACGGTTCAATTTGTATCTTCTGAGTACAATCTCTAAAAAAACATCTGAAAAAATATATTCTCTTCAATGCATTTGAACCAATAGGTTGAGAGAGCTGATGAAGGTTAAACTCCTTTCTTACACGAAAGACGCGGAAAAATTGTGCGCAGCGGCTGCCCAATCATGCTATTCAGAGAGACCAGCAAGTGACTTGTTGGAAACAATGGCTGAAGCGACTCCGAACAAGATCATCCCAAAGGTCGTGGGCATGGGCCACCACTCAGTCATTGAACACGCTTATTACACATTCAGCCTTGAGGGCGTGTCGAGGGCGCTAACTCATCAGCTCGTTAGGCATAGAATCGCATCATACTCTCAGCAAAGCCAAAGATATGTTTCTATGAAGCAAGCAGATTACGTGATCCCGCCGAGCATTATTGCAGATACGGATTTGAACAAGAAATTCAGGAATCTCATGGATGAGATATGGAAGATCTATTCGGAATTGTGTGACAAGGTGGATGTGGAAGATGCAAGATACGTACTTCCTAATGCGTGTACGACGAATATTACTGTCACAATGAACGCAAGGGAACTATTTCATTTCTTTTCGCTCAGATGCTGCAACAGGGCCCAATGGGAAATAAGAGAAGTCGCTGATAGAATGCTCGCGGAGGTGAAGAAGGTCTCCCCCGTGATCTTTGAGAACGCGGGACCACCATGCGTCAGAGGCCCTTGTCCCGAAGGGCAGTTCAGTTGTGGTAAGCCACGGAGGGAGGAGTTGAAAAGACTTAAATAACCCTAGGGCTTAACCGATTGCCACCGGTGTGGCCATGGGAAAAATAAGACCTACATATATCAAGAGGGTAGCGCTGGAGCTTGTGAAGAAGTATCCAAAAGCATTCAATGACGATTTCGAGCACAACAAAGAGCTCGTTGAAAAGCTCACCGATGTTTACTCTCCGACTATTCGCAATAGGGTCGCAGGGTACGTGACTCGCTACTGGCAACAAATTGCAAAGTGAGCGATAGATTTTTCTCTATTCACTATCTTCTCTCGGCCGATAATGAATAATGCTATTGAATGTAGATCTCTTACTCGCAAATTTAAGAAAGTTGCTTCGGAACACGAGATTATAGCACTAGATAAGATTGATCTCGAGGTAAGAGAAGGGGAGCTATTCGGACTGCTTGGTCCGAATGGTGCTGGTAAGACAACGTTGATCAAGATACTTGCGACTCTCTTGCTTCCCACCTCAGGAAAAGCTTTCGTGCTGGGACACGATGTTGATAAAGAAGCCGACGAGATTAGGCGACGAATCAACATGGTATCAGGAGGAGAGGTTTCAGGATATGGGCTATTGACAGTTAAAGAAAACCTGTGGATGTTTTCGCAGTTTTACGGTGTGCCGGGAAATATAGCCAGAAAAAGGATTGATAAACTGCTCGATGCTTTCTCTCTTGCTGAAAAGGCGAATGCAAAGGTGAGGACGATTTCTACTGGCCAGCGACAGAGAATGAATGTTGCGCGGGGCTTCGTAACAGATCCGGATCTAATTTTTCTTGATGAGCCTACTCTGGGGCTCGATGTCAATTCCAGCAGGACGATAAGAGAATATATAAGAAAATGGGTCAAGGGACAACGTGGAAAGACTGCGCTTATTACAACTCATTATATGATGGAAGCTGAGGAGCTATGCGATCGTGTTGCGATCATTGACCGAGGGCGCATCCTCGCTTGCGACACGCCAATCAATCTAAAAAAGCAGATTTACAAAGATGCAGTGTTCACCGTAGAACTAGCGAATGTTATCGATTTTGAATCGATCAAGAACGTCAATGGTGTGAGAGGAGTGAGCGGCGAGGTTGTTGAGAATCACCAAAGGGTAAAAGTGGTTGCGGAGGACGAAGGCGTCCTTGCAGAAGTTATTCAGAGACTTGCGGAAAATGGGGCTCGAGTATTATCCTTTCAAAAAACTGAGCCAACCCTTGAAGATGTTTTTATTAGGCTCGTTGGAAGAGGTTTAGAATGATTGATTGGCGTCTGAATCTTCGCGCGATCATTGGAAGAGCCTACCCTAGAATCGTTGGGTCTCTCAGGGAACCGAGTTGGTTGTTCTTCGACATATTTCTGCCACTCCTTGGGATTGCGGCCTTCGTATTCTACTACAAAGCTTTGGGCGCTCCATCAGTGTTCATCGGTTTCGTGATTCTGGGAGGAGCGATGACAGCGTACTGGATCAACGTTTTGTGGAGCATGGCTGCCCAGTTTTATTGGGAGAAGGAAGTGGGAAATCTCCAACTTTATCTTGCTGCGCCAATGTCTCGAATGTCTGTTCTCGCTGGTATGGCACTGGGAGGGATGTTTTCCACAACTCTCCGAGCAATTTCTACTCTGGCTCTCGGATTCGTTGTCTTCAATGTCGAAATAGAAATAATTTCGCCAATGAAACTCGTCGCCGTTTTCTTTCTCACGCTTGTCGCCCTATATGGCATGGGTGCGATGTTCTCGTCTCTATATTTGCTCTACGGCAGAGGGGTGTGGCACCTCTCTAGCATTTTCCAAGAGCCAATTTACTTGGTTTCTGGTTTCTATTTTCCTGTAAGGGTCTTGGGGTTTTGGGTTGCAGCCCTTGCATCAATCATTCCAATTACGATCGGACTCGATGCGATGCGGCAACTAATTTTCAATGGTCAGGATACCATGGGATTTCTTTCGATCGACATTGAAATTGCCATACTTTGTGTGCTAACAATCGCTTTCATCATCGGCGCAAAGATCGCGCTTGACTTCATGGAGAACCTCAGCAAAAGGGAGGGGAGGCTGACACTCCGATGGCAATGATTGAAAATATGAGGACGATTAAATGGGCTGCTTGGCTAGGATGGGAAATGGAATCCAATTGGACAAATCCGATTGTTTTCATTATTTACTCTATCATAAGACCAATAATGGCAACCTTGATCCTGGTCTTCATGTATCTTATCGTTCTCAAGTCAACAAGCGCTGAGCCTGCTCTTTTTTCGTACATGTTCATCGGGAATGCATTTTACATGTATGTTGCGCAAGTTTTAATGGGAATAACTTGGGTGATTCATGAGGATAGGGAGCACTATCAGACGCTGAGGCATATCTACATCGCCCCAGTGAATTTCAAGGCGTATTTGATCGGTCGGGGCGTGACAAAGATCGTTACAACGACCGTGGCTATCCTTATAACTCTGGCCTTTGGGATTTTGGTGCTCGGATTGCCTATAAGTTTTCACGAAATTAATTGGCCCATGCTTCTGCTAGCTATTTTCGTAGGTTTGCTGTGTATCTGCACAATTGGTATCGCACTTGCAGGTATCTCTCTTATAACAGCTAGGCACGGAGCAGGGATAAATGAAGGTGTTGCCGGTGTTTTCTATCTATTTTGTGGGGTCATCTTTCCTTTAACGGTTTTACCTTCGTGGGGGCAGTCTGTCGCACTTGCCATACCTCTTACGTACTGGCTTGAAATTCTGAGGAGATCCCTTGTCCCCGAGACTGCAATGATAAGTGGATTGTCCGGTTTTTCGGAACTGGAAATTCTTATCTTGCTTTTTGTATCCTTCTTATTCTTCTTGTCTTTGTCAAATCTGATTTTTAGATATGCTGATTACGTTGCGCGGAAGAAGGGCAGGATTGATATGACTACGACCTATTGAGCAGAAAGGGAATTAAAGGGTGGAGGGATATACCGAGAAAAAGATGCCCGAGTGGGGTAGCTTGGATATCCTAGGAGGCTGCGGACCTCCAGACCCGGATTCGAATTCCGGCTCGGGCACTCTCATATATCAATTTCCAAATTTTTTCTCTCAACAATCGAGATGTTGCCAGGGGGGAGTATTCTTGAGACTTCTTCTTCTGGCACTTCTAAAATGTCCGACATCGCTGCGGAAAAGCGATCCCTGCTTATGCTCCCAGGTGCTATGACGACGAATCTTTCCGCTTGCTTCTCCATGGCTGTGCGGGGCGCACACATGACTTTTCTTTCGCCTTCGTATATGATTTCGCCAACAGCGAGTTCAACTGGAAGATGTTGCATGTAGTTTCTCTTGCCCCGGATAATGAAAGCGCCCCTGGGAACAAATTCGCCAGCTTCGGGAGTTTTCGATACTTGATCTGGCAATACCCAATATGCACTACCCTCGCCAACTCCTGCTTTCCACGCTTTGGAATGTGAAACGGCAAAAATGCCCGCTTCTCTCATTTCATCATCAGTCGCATGCGCTCCCTCTTTAATTACAACACTGGGCGCTCCGTGAATGTCAGCATGGACATACCTATCTGCTGGCGTCATGTGTTTCTTCACCAGTTGCTCATTTGTCCTCGCGTCCCTGCCAGCAATCACTAATTTTCCCTCGGAAGTAAAGAACCACTTGTATCTTTCAAACCAGAAATCTTTAGTTTTTCTTTTCTTTTTTTCCGCTGCCAATTCGCCTGTTTTTGACTTGCGCTCAGCAATAAGTTTTTCTGTCTCTGCCAAAGCCACTTTCGCGCCTTCGATCTTGTCTCTCATTTTTTTCGCTTCTTGATACATATAATTTGCGTTTTCCTCCAGCGTCTTGAGATAATCCAACTTGACAGCTATTTCATCAACGTTTATTTCGATGGTGTGGGTCGCAGGATCAATTGACTTTACGTTCGGCAAAGATCTGGCAAATGTAGAAATCTCATCCCATTTCATTTTAGAAGACTTTTCCTTGAGCAACGAAAGGACATTATTTACGTATTGATAATTCATGTAAAGCATTTCCGCTTTCTGAATAAATTCATTCGCCTTTTTTTCCAATTCCAAGACCGACTGGCGCTGCTGATCCAATTGTCTCTCAAGTCTTTGGAATTCTCCATCAATCGCTGGAGAAGAAATGTCTTTTTTTGTCTTGAGGAATCGATCGAGCGCTAGAGAAAACGATTCATGTCTTTCAGTTTTGAGGTTTGAATAAATCAGCAATCTTATCGGGGTAACATCTACTGGTGCTTCTCCGTCATAAATAACCACGGGGTCGGGCTGAAGTCGGACAGCGTCGATCAATTCTCGCATTTGGCCGTAAATCCTTTTCAATTCATCTTCATTCATCGAGGAAGGCTTGGCGCTCTTATCGATACCGGCTCGGGTGCAAACCTCTTCTGCATACTGGCCTCCAAGGTTTATCATTGTAGCTAGCGTCCTTACGGCATCGGATTTGGATGCCACCATCAGCTTAACAAACTTATCAAAGTCGGCCTCTAATGGATTGAATCTCTCAGGCGGAAACTTATAATCGATACCGGGCCTAATCTCGCGGTGCTTCCATCTTCTCGAGTATAAAGCGATGAGGATCTTTTCCTCGTCCGCGATTATGAGATTACCATCCCTGAAGAGCTCGAAGATCAGTCTATATTTTTTCTCTTTTTGAATTTCAATGACAATGATACGATCGAAGTCTCTCTGGAATATAGAAGTTACCCGGCCACCAGAGAGGTGTCTTCTCATCATCATAGCGAGCTGAGTAGGTGTATCTGGAAGCTCTGGCCTTTCGCCTGCAAGATAAATCCAGCGAACTTCTGATAAAACTATTTCCTTTTTACCTGTCCCCGGAACGTTGAACCGAAATAGAAAGTTGTTATTATCCCAGTGAAATATTTTATCGATATAACCTCCCTTAACTGACTGCAGCTCGACGACTAAGGCCAGGATGTCAAAGGTGCTTAATTCCTCTTTCATCATCGCAGCCATATGCGCTTGTGTGATAAAATGTTGCGCTCGCTTTTGGAAAGTTTTATGAAGGTCGACCTGATTGAAGGGCTTGAAGCCACTGTGGCTTAGCGGTAGCGTAGAAGAGCGCCGCCAAATAGCGACGCCTTGGTAAGGCGTAGGTCGAGGGTTCGAATCCCTCCAGTGGCTCCATTCGCTAGTTATTGAGGAGCTTGCATGTGGGCTTGTGTAAGAATTAAATATCCTTCAATCTCTGTTTTATGCAGCTATAACTAAGGGGGGCAACATCTGAAACGCCGTCGACTGCTTTATTCCCTCTATGGGCTTATTGCAGTCTTATTCATTGGTACAATTGGTTTTACTTTTTACGAGCCAACTGTTCATAATCCTGCGGAGGCGCTCTATTTTACCTTAGTGACCATGACGACGGTCGGATATGGGGACCTTGTTCCAACGACTGGCCCGAGTAGAATAATTGCCTCAATTGTTATGGTGGGAGGAATTGGAGCGGGTATTGTTGCCCTTCAATCTTTATTCGATACAGTTATAAGTAAAGGTATCAGAGAGGAGCTTGGTTTGCCAGAGAGGCGAACGAAAATGAAAAATCACTTCATTGTGTGTGGATATGGTCACGTTGGTAAGCAAATTGCAGATCAGCTTGGTGCAAGGGGTGAAGAATACATAGTGATTGAAAAGAACAAGGAAAAAGTGTCTTCTCTAGTTGAAGAAGGAATACCAGTTATCGAGGGCGATGCAATTTATGAAGAGGTTTTAACTAGGGCAAATATCCAGGAAGCTAGGGCACTTCTAGCAACAATGTCTGATATGACTAATGTAATGGTTGTCCTGACCGCTAAGATGCTCAATCCAAATCTGCATGTGGTAGCGGAAGTTGAGGACACTCGAAACACCTTGAAGTTAAGGAGAGCAGGTGCGGATGAAGTTGTGCATTGTCATGAATTGGGGGCTCGGATCATGGTAAGTAAAGCGAGACGTATCGAACTAGATCCAGTCTGTGGAGCGGAGATTGATCCAACAAAGGTGTCTAGAGTGGCACAATATGGAGGGAAGAATTTTTACTTCTGTAGCGAAGAATGTGCTGAGGCATTCAAGAAGAATCCCGAAAGATTTATTGAACTACAGAAGACACTGGATATGACATGTCAAGTTAAACTTGGCCTTGACTAAATTGACCGTTCTATGATCATCGTCTCAGTATCTTTAACAGCTAGTCGTATCCATGCTTGTATTCCGTGACTAATAATGACGAATCTGAAAACGTATTCAATGAAGATTTAGCTTTGATTGTTTGTCCAAACTTCTCGTTTCTTCATATATCGATTGAGTTTCAAGCGCAATCCTCCAAATCTACTGCCAAGTTATGATCGCAAGTTTCTTTCACGGCCTGGCTGGGAAATCCTTATCAAGACTTGTTTCTCATCAAGTAAATTACTAAACCTGACCAAATTTTTGGCCAAAAATAAGTAGTCTTTTTTGGCATTCTGCAATTCTTCTCCGCCACCTTCCAGATCTGCTGCAGCGTTGGAGGCTTTAGAATTGCTGCGACATCAAATCCTTTTTCTTTTGCATCTCTGATAATAGCTTCGATATCGTGTTCGTATTCGATCTTGATGCCACTAGATGAGGATAGTTTTTCAAAAGTCTTAAGTACATATTCTTGAAACACATATGCATCGATGTCCCATAACGGACTGTCTGTTGGCAGATTTTTTGGTTTTAAAACCGCCAAATTCCCATCGCGTAAAATGAGCCCTATGCAACGATCCTCCGATCGAAGAACACGCTTCTTGAGATTAGATGCATCGTCTACCAATGTGATTTCAAATTTTGGTTTCAATGAAGCCAGTAGTTCTGATGTGTTTGCTCCTACCCCAAAAATCAATCGATGAGTTGGAAAAACTACCATTCCCTGATCATTTGAACTTACAAGTGTAGCGAGTATGTACTTGCTCTCTTCGCTATCGCATTCGCGAGCGTATCGAAGAGCAGTCTCGTATCTATGGTGTCCATCAGCAATGAGAATCTTCTTGCCGTCAAAATTCTGTCTGATATCCTTTATTGCAAGGCAATCACTTATTCTCATAAATGTGTGCTCAACTCCCTCACTATCATTAAATTTCCATATAGTCTCAGCAACCGCTTCAGCACGATTCACTAATGAAATGTCACCACCGTAAACGCCGAGTATGGATTCTAGGTGGGCTTCTGTGACTTTGAGCAAAGCAAAGCGATCCTCCTTCACTCTCAATGCAGTTTCTTCGTGAGGTAGAATGTTCCCAGTTGCATAATCCTCGAGTCTTAATAATCCGACAATGCCTTTCCTACAGACCTTTTTTCCGTTATAGTCAAATGTCTGCTTATACAAATAAAAAGAATCCAGTTTATCTTCTATGATTTTCTTATCCACAAGCCAGCGATCAAGTTCTTGGCGTGCGAAAGCATAGTTATCATTATTGTTACCAAGCGTGATCCTCGCGATATTTAGTGGTTTCTTTTGCAAATCGATTCTTAATCTTTCGTCAATTACGTCATAAGGAGGGGAAACCCTATCGCATATGGATTCAGTCGGATCAATATTTGGCAAGTATCCTTTGAATGGCCGAAAGGTAACCATGGACACACCGGGAATTTGGGGAATGATTATGGAATTCAATATACTTTCTATCCTTTCATCAGCACAATGCGCTTGGTTTTCCAGCCAAGTAACTAGTACCATGACTTTTTTTTTCAACATGACCTTTTAAGGATCATTTGAGGGAAATGACGAAAAATTACTGTGAAGTGGAATGTTGTAGATGTCTCGAC